>CAMYQS010000031.1 GCA_947296835.1 uncultured Atopostipes sp. | reverse complement strand
AGATTACACCTAAAAATATTTTAATGATTGGACCTACTGGTGTCGGTAAAACAGAAATTGCACGACGTTTAGCAGATATTTTACATGCACCATTCATAAAAGTAGAAGCGACAAAATTCACAGAAGTCGGTTACGTTGGGCGTGATGTCGAATCAATGGTACGTGATTTAGTGGAAGAAGCTATCCTGCTCGTTAAAGACCAGAAAAGAAGCGATGTTCACGCTCGTGCTGAAAATTTAGCAATTAAACGTATTGCGAAAGCATTAGTACCAGGTATTAAAAAAGAGAAATCGACTAAAACTCAAAATCCATTTAACCAAATGTTCCAAAGCATGGGGATGGATCCGGATTCTATGAACTTACCACAAGAAGAGCCGGAAGAAGAAGTTACAGAAGAGATTTCAACAAAACGTGCAGAGTTAGAGAGCCAAATCAAACGTGGCTTACTTGACAATCGTGAAGTTGAGATTCAAGTTGAAGAAAAACAATTAAAAACAGCTGGTCCGATGAGTGAACAATTTGAACAAATGGGGATTGATTTCTCAGATGCATTCAGTGCGATGCGTCCAGCACGTAAAATTAAACGAAAATTAGCTGTAAAAGATGCGATTGAACTACTTACTGATGAAGAGGCTGATAAGTTAATTGATACAGAAGATATCCAAACAGAAGCGATTAAGCTAGCTGAAAACAACGGTATTATCTTCTTGGATGAAATTGATAAAATTACTTCTGGAAGTGATAGCGGTCAACAACAAGTATCACGTGAAGGGGTACAAAGAGATATTTTACCGATCGTTGAAGGGTCAACTGTTCGTACAAAATACGGTAACGTAAAAACGGACTATGTTCTGTTTATCGGTTCGGGTGCATTTCACACCTCAGCACCAAGTGACTTGATTCCAGAGTTACAAGGTCGTTTCCCAATTCGTGTGGAGTTAGATGATTTAACGGCTGAAGACTTTGTCCGCATACTAACAGAGCCTAAGAACTCATTAATTAAACAGTATAAGTCGTTGCTAGATACTGAGGATATTCATGTAAACTTCACGTTGGATGCCATTGAAGAGATTTCATCTGTAGCACAAAAGGTAAACGATGAAACGGATAACATCGGAGCAAGACGCTTGCATACTATTTTAGAGAAGTTGCTAGAAGAGTTATTGTTTGAAGCTTCTGACATGCAAATTGGAGAAGTTCAAATTACAAGACAGTATGTACAAGATCGTGTAGGCGACATTGCAGAAGATAGTGACTTATCGCGCTACATCCTATAATAGAAACCAAAAAAAGAACCCGTTAGCAAAAATGCTAGCGGGTTTTAACTTGGTCTTATTTATTTTTTTTTGACGAGTTTAAACCGAATGGTACTCGACTTTCTTCTTTATTGCGAAGGCGTGTGATATTTGCGCGATGTAGGTAAATAATTAATGCAGCTAAGAACCAAACAATAACTGAAAAGATCGGGTCATTTATAAACAACGAACCAATTGCTGCTAGGAAAACTGCAGACATGCTCGCTACACTTACCATACTTGTTATTAATAAGATGATTAAGAATACACTCGCAAAAATTAAAACAAACAGCGGATGAATGGCGATTGCTACTCCTGCAGTGGTTGCTACAGCTTTTCCACCCTTAAATTTTAAGAAGATAGGGTATACATGACCGAGTACCGCAAACAATCCAATAAACATCGGGTGGATGTCTGTACCGAAATAAATAGGAATTAGCGTTGCAATACTCCCTTTCAGAACATCACCGATTAAAGCCAATGTACCAGCTTTTGGTCCAAGAATTCGAAATGTATTTGTCGCTCCAGTATTTCCACTTCCATAATCGCGGATGTCTTTATTATAAAAATTCTTACCTATCCAAACACCTGAAGGTATTGACCCTAATAAATAAGCAATAATGCATTGAAGTACAACTTCCATAAAATCTCTCCTAAATCTAGATTCGTCAATATTTTAGACAAATATTAAGTCTTGTCTATTTTACCATGTATTTATAGATTTTAAACGTAAAATTAGATATTGTCATGAAATCTATCTTTCTGTACAATGAACAAGGCTTTAAAAAGTAGGTAAGTATAACAGTTTAAGTACTTGAAAGCTTGTATAGTCAATCTTTTAATTAATATTTCATATATTTATGGTATACTTACAAAGTATGTTCTATAAATAAGAACAAGTGTTTTTATTATATTATAAAAAAATAAAGTTAATAATCGTTAATAGAAGGGGTGCAATAATATGGCACAACAAAAATATTCAGATTCTTCTATTCAAATTTTAGAAGGTTTAGATGCGGTTCGTAAGCGTCCAGGAATGTATATTGGATCAACAGATTCGCGTGGATTACATCATCTAGTTTATGAGATAGTTGATAACTCAGTAGATGAGGTGCTTGCTGGATACGGTGACAAAATTAAAGTGACAATCCATAAAGATAATAGTATTTCGGTTGAGGATAACGGCCGTGGTATGCCAACAGGTATGCATGAAACGGGTATCCCGACACTTCAAGTTATTTTTACAATTCTTCACGCAGGTGGTAAATTTAGTGAAGAGGGCGGTTATAAGACATCTGGTGGGCTACATGGTGTTGGAGCCGCAGTCGTTAACGCATTATCAGAATGGTTAACAGTAACAGTTAAGCGTGACGGCTATGCTTACACACAGAAGTTTAAAAACGGTGGTAAGGCCGATGGAAATGTGACGAAAACAAAAATTAAAGGTAAAGCAACAGGTACATCGATTCATTTCAAACCTGACGCTGAAATTTTTGCAGCAACGGAAATCTCATTTGAAACATTATCTGAGCGTTTACGTGAGTCCGCATTCTTACTGAAAAAATTAAATATTCGATTAATCGATGAAAGAAAAGAAGATGAGGATGAAACATTCTATTATGAAGATGGAATTAAATCATTCGTCGAGTATTTAAACGAAGATAAAGATACGCTAACACCAATTGGATACTTTGAAGGTAAGAATAATGGAATCGAAGTGGAGTTTGCCTTTCAGTATAACGATGGGTATACGGATAACTTCCTAAGTTTCGTTAACAACGTTCGAACAAGAGACGCCGGTACGCATGAAACAGGTGCGAAAACAGCTCTAACAAAAACGTTTAACGAATATGCTCGTTCGGCTAGTCTATTAAAAGACAAGGAAAGAAATTTAGAAGGATCAGATATTCGTGAAGGGATAGCCGTTATTTTATCTGTTCGAATTCCTGAGCATCTACTACAATTTGAAGGCCAAACGAAGAACAAGTTAGGTACAGCTGAAGCGCGTCCAGCAGTAGAGTCTGTTATTTCAGAACACTTAGGTTTCTATTTAGCTGAGAACGGTGAAATGGCACAGACTATTGTACGTAAAGCGATTAAAGCTCGAGAAGCACGTGAAGCGGCTCGTAAAGCGAAAGACGCAACGAGAGACAGTAAATCTCGTCGTCAACGTGATGCGCTGATTTCAGATAAGCTTACACCTGCTCAAGGACGAAACGCAAAACGTAACGAATTATACCTTGTAGAGGGTAATTCAGCTGGTGGTTCTGCAAAACAGGGCCGAGACCGTAAATTCCAAGCGATTTTACCATTACGTGGTAAAGTTATTAATACTGAAAAAGCTTCGATTACAGATATTTTTAAAAACGAAGAAATAGCAACAATGATTTACACGATTGGCGCAGGTGTTGGACCAGAATTTGACATCGAAGATTGTAACTATGACAAAATCATTATTATGACGGATGCGGATACCGATGGTGCTCACATCCAGACACTATTATTAACGTTCTTTTACCGTTATATGCGTCCATTAATTGATGCAGGTAAAATCTATCTTGCGCAACCACCACTTTATAAACTAATAGTGGGTAGCGGTAAGAGCCGTAAAGAGAAATACTTATGGACAGACGAAGAGTTAGAAGTAGATACAACAGGAATCAAAAATTATACTATCCAACGTTATAAAGGTCTTGGTGAAATGAATGCAGACCAATTATGGGAAACGACTATGGATCCAGAGAGCCGTACATTGATTCAAGTAACGATAGATGATGAAGCAAAAGCAGAACGTCGAGTTTCGGTCTTAATGGGAACTAAAGTTGGACCACGTCGAGAATGGATCGAAAATAACGTTGAATTCACGATGGAAGAAGAAGGCAGTATTTTAGATTCAGAAGAAGTTCTTGAAGAAAATGAAGACGACTTTCATCAAGAAAGGTTAGATGTTTAATGGCTGAAAGTACAGGTATTCAAAAAATAACATTAGAAAATGTTATGGGAGACCGTTTTGGAAGATATTCGAAATATATCATTCAAGAACGTGCGATTCCAGATATTCGTGACGGTCTAAAACCCGTTCAACGTCGTATTATTTATGCGATGTCTCAAGATAATAATACATTTGATAAAGCATATCGAAAAGCTGCAAAAACAGTTGGTAACGTAATCGGTAACTATCACCCACATGGGGACACATCTGTATATGATGCGATGGTTCGATTAAGTCAAGACTGGAAAATGCGTATGCCTCTAATTGATATGCAAGGTAACAACGGTAGTATGGATGGAGATCCAGCTGCTGCGATGCGTTATACGGAAGCTCGTTTATCAAAAATAGCGGATGAACTAGTAAAAGATTTACCTTTTGACACAGTTAACTATATTTTAAACTTTGATGATACGGATGAAGAGCCAACTGTTCTACCATCTCGTTATCCAAACTTACTTGTTAACGGTGCAACGGGTATTTCTGCCGGATATGCGACGGATATTCCGCCACATAATTTAGGCGAAGTGATTGATGCGACTATGCATCTAATTGATAAACCGAATGCAACCTATCAAGATTTAATGCAATTTGTGAAAGGTCCAGATTTCCCAACAGGAGGAATCGTTCAAGGAGCTAAAGGCTTAGACAAAGCTTATAAAAATGGTCGTGGACGTGTAGTTGTTCGTGCGAAGACGAACATCGAAGAAATGCGTGGCGGCCGTGAGCAGATTGTTGTAACAGAGATTCCTTATGAAGTGAATAAAGCTGTATTAGTTCGTAAAATGCACGATATTCGTATTAACAAGCGAATTGATGGGATTGCGCAAGTTCGTGACGAATCAGACCGTGATGGTTTAAGAATCGTCGTTGAGTTAAGTAAAAACGCCAATGCTAAAGGTGTGCTAACGTACTTACTTAAGAATACAGACTTACAAGTTTCATATAACTATAACGTCGTTGTTATCGATAATAAGCAACCGAAACAACTAGGCTTAAAAGAAATTTTAACGAGTTATCTTTCATTTAGAAAAGAAGTCGTCATACGACGTACGCAGACTTTACTTAAAAAAGATCAAACGCGTGAGCATATTGTTTTAGGTTTAATCAAAGCAATTTCTATTTTAGACGACGTTATCCGTATTATTCGTGGTAGTAACAACAAATCGCACGCAAAAGTAAATTTAATTAATGAATTTGAATTTACCGAAAGACAAGCAGAAGCAATTGTAAGTTTACAATTATACCGTTTAACGAATACGGATATTACTGAACTAGAAAAAGAAGCAGCTGAACTAGCTAAGCGCATTGAAGAGTATCAAGCAATTCTTGGTTCTGACAAGAAATTATTCCAACTGATTAAAAAGGAATTAAAAGATATTAAGAAGAACTATGCAACTCCTCGTTTAACAAGTATCGAAGATGAAATCGAAGAGCTAAAAGTTAAAAAAGAGGTTCTAATTAGTGAAGAGGAAGTTATCGTTACGTTAACAAGAGAAGGATACCTAAAACGTACAAGTACTCGTTCTTATGCTTCATCAGAACCTGACGATATCAATGTTCGAGCTGGGGATAATATTATGTATGCTGAGAAGCTTTCAACGCTTGATCAGATAATTATCTTTACGAATAAAGGTAAAGTCATAAACCGTCCTGTTCATGAAATCCCAGATATTCGATGGAAAGATGCCGGACAGCATTTATCGCAAAGTATTAACTTTGAAACAGATGAGCAAATTGTGGCAGTATTTGATTACAATAAATTGCCAGATGATGAGACTTTTGTATTTATGACACGTAAAGGTTACATTAAACAAACGGTTGTTTCAGACTTCGAACATAAGAGAAATTACCGCACATCAAGTTCGACGGCAATTAAGTTAGCAAACAAAGATGATGAACTATTAAGTGTACATCTTGTTAAAGCGGAAGATGATTTTGATGTTTTCTTAGTCAGTCACAGAGGATATGGTCTACGTTACCCACTATCTGAAGTGTCCACCTATGGTCCAAACGCAAAAGGTGTTAAATCAATCAACCTTAAAGAAGAAGACACGGTCGTAAACGGATTACTAATTGATAACAAAAAAATAAATGTTCATGCGATGATTGTTACCCAACGTGGAGCAATCAAGAAAATGAATTTAAGTGATTTTGATGTCATTTCTAGAGCCAAACGCGGCTTATTAGTTTTACGAGAATTAAAAGCAAATCCTCACCGAGTAGCTTTATTAATTAATGTAAAATCATCTGATGATGAGCTATCAATTTACACATCAAAGAATAAGACATTCACATTTAAACCTGGTGATTATTCTGTTAGCGATCGATATAGTAATGGATCATTTATTTTAGAAGAAGAGACTGATGGACAACCAACAGCCTTTAAACGAAATGATATCATTTATACGGATTCAGAAGAAAAATAAATAATGTTTAAATTATATAGTGTTGATGGATATTTTTATATCCATCAACACTATTTTTGTAGTGAATTCATTTCAAACGTTCCGTGAAAATTTACAATAACTAAAGGAATAAAACTTTAGTTATCTATGCTTATATTTCACAATAATTGTGAAGGTGGTATCAATTGATAACCATTCTCAATTAATGCGCTTACATGCCTCGGTTAAGCCGTTTCAAATGATAATTAATCGATATTCTGACTTTGTAGACTTGTTAGTTCCTAGTGTATGTGATAATATTAATATGTTAATTAGATGTCTTACATAACGGATAAGGAGTTGTAATTTATGCAAAAGTCAAAAACAACAAGCTCTTATGATAAAGCATGGGGAGGGTTTACGGGTGAAAAATGGAGACGCCACGTAAACGTTCGTGATTTTATTCAAGCAAACTATTCACCATATGATGGGGATGAGACTTTCTTAGAAGGTCCAACAGAAAACACAGCAGCACTTTGGGATCAAGTTATGGACTTAGATCGTAAAGAAATTGAAGCTGGTGGCGTTTTAGATATGGATACAGAAGTTGTATCATCTGTTACTTCACATGGCCCAGGATATTTAGATAAAGACAAAGAAACAATTGTCGGTTTCCAAACTGACGAACCATTCAAACGTTCATTCCAACCATACGGTGGAATTCGAATGTCAGAATTATCTGCAGAATCTTATGGATTTAAGATTGATCCAAAGATGTCAGAAATCTTTAGTAAATATCGTAAAACTCATAACCAAGGTGTCTTCGATGCTTATACTGCTGACATGCGTGCAGCACGACGTTCAGGTGTTATTACTGGTTTACCAGATGCTTATGGACGTGGACGAATTATTGGTGACTACCGCCGAGTAGCTTTATATGGAGTAGACTTCTTAATTGAAGAAAAATTAGCAGACTTAAAAATTTATGGTGGCGGTATCATGTCAGAAGATGTTATCCGTCAACGTGAAGAATTATCAGAACAAATTGTTGCATTACACGAATTGAAAGAATTGGGCAACATTTATGGATTTGATATTTCACGTCCAGCTGAAACGTCTCAAGAAGCTTTCCAATGGTTATATCTAGGATATTTAGCAGCAGTTAAACAACAAAACGGTGCGGCTATGTCATTAGGTCGAGTATCAACATTCTTAGATATTTACGTCCAGCGTGATTTAAAAAATGGTTCGATTTCAGAAGTTGAAGTACAAGAACTAGTAGACCACTTCGTTATGAAATTACGTTTAGTCAAATTCGCTCGTACGCCTGAATACAACGAATTATTCTCTGGAGACCCAACGTGGGTTACAGAAGCAATTGCGGGTGTTGGGGTAGACGGACGTCACATGGTAACGAAGAGTAGTTATCGTTTCCTAAACACATTAATCAACTTAGGTCCTGCACCAGAGCCAAACTTAACTGTTTTATGGTCAAGCAACTTACCGCAGAACTTTAAAGATTTCTGTGCAAAAATCTCAATTGAAACAAGTGCAATCCAATATGAAAATGATGATGTTATGCGTCCATTATACGGTGATGACTATGGAATCGCATGTTGTGTGTCTGCAATGGAGATTGGTAAACAAATGCAATTCTTCGGTGCACGTGCAAACTTAGCGAAAACATTACTGTACGCTATCAACGGTGGTATTGATGAAAAATCTAAGACACAAGTTGGACCAGCATTTGCTCCAATTACGTCAGAATATTTAGATTATGACGAAGTAATTGAAAAATTCGATGACATGATGGACTGGATTACAAAACTATATGTAAACACATTAAATGTTATCCACTACATGCATGACAAATACAGTTACGAAAGTTCGCAAATGGCGTTACATGACACTGAAATTCTACGTACAATGGCAACAGGTATTGCAGGTTTCTCAGTAACAATTGACGCGCTATCGGCGATTAAACATGCAAAAGTTAAAACAATCCGTGACGAGACTGGATTAGTTGTTGATTACGAAATTGAAGGAGACTATCCTAAATACGGAAACAATGACAACCGTGCAGATGACATCGGAATTAAATTACTAGAGCAGTTCATGACAAAAGTACAACAAAACGCAACTTACCGTGATTCAGTTCATACAACGTCGATCTTAACCATTACGTCAAACGTTGTTTATGGTAAGAAAACAGGTAACACACCTGATGGACGTCGTGATGGTGAGCCATTTGCACCTGGTGCGAACCCACTACATGGACGTGACGAGAACGGAGCATTAGCAAGTCTGAACTCAGTTGCTAAGATTCCTTACGAGTACTCATTAGATGGTATCTCAAACACATTCTCAATCGTACCAAACGCTTTAGGTAAAACTGAGGAATCACAACGTAGAAACTTAGCAAACATGCTAGATGGTTATACTAAAAAAGGTGGACATCACTTAAACGTTAACGTATTTAACCGTGAAACGCTGTTAGATGCAATGGAGCACCCAGGAGAATATCCACAATTAACTATTCGTGTATCTGGTTACGCAGTTAAGTTCATTAAACTAACTCGCGAACAACAGTTAGATGTATTAAGTAGAACATTCCACGAATCAATGTAAGTCAGAACATTCAAATATATTTTACAGGGGAGATTAATAGATATGGCAGAAGAAACAGTAGGGTATGTACATTCAATAGAATCTTTTGGATCGGTTGATGGTCCTGGAATTCGTTTTGTAGCATTTATGCAGGGGTGTCGACTACGCTGTGCCTTTTGCCATAACCCTGATACTTGGAACTTGGGTGGCGGGACACCATATACACCGCAAGAGCTTTTAGATAAAGCAATTGATTATAAAGAATATTGGGGAAGTGAAGGTGGAATCACCATTAGTGGAGGAGAACCACTATTACAAATTGATTTTATCCTAGAACTTTTCAAATTAGCTAAGGCACAAGGTGTTCATACGGCTATTGATACATGTGGAGCACCATTTACACTTGAAGAACCATTTTTCAGTGTATATGATGAGCTGATGGACTATACAGATCTTGTCTTAATGGACATTAAGCACATTAATAATGAGTTTCATAAGGAATATACAATGGCTGAGAATACAAGTATTCTTGAAATGGCAAGAGACTTATCAGAACGAGGAATACCAATGTGGATCAGACACGTGT
>CAMYQS010000030.1 GCA_947296835.1 uncultured Atopostipes sp. | reverse complement strand
ATAAGCACATTCGTATTCTGATATATCAACTGTCGTGCCGTTTGCTTGGCTGATGCCTTTAACCATTTCAATCGCTTTAGAACTCATTTCACGCGCATAAGCCATTGTTGGTGCGCGAAAGTAATATTCGAGAGACGCGTAGTCTGGAATGACATTCGCAGCTTCCCCACCGTCTTTGATCACACCGTGAATTGTTGTGTGCGGCTTTGCCATTTGACGCAGCATATTGATTTGCATGTAGCTCATCACCGCAGAGTCCAATGCTGAAATGCCCTCCCAAGGAGATGCAGCTGCATGAGCGCTCTTTCCGTGGAATTCAAATTTCACTGGAACGAGTGCGCTTGAGCGAGAGCCGACACCGTTTTGACTACCAGGATGCACCATTAAAGCGACATCCACATCATCAAATACACCGGCGTCTGCCATCGAAACTTTCCCACCGAAGTTTTCTTCAGCGGGTGTGCCGACTACAAGAACTTTTCCACCGTATTGATCGATGACTGCTTTCAATGCTTCACCAGCAGCCACGCCAATTGCGGCGATTAAGTTGTGCCCGCAACCGTGTCCGATTTCAGGTAAGGCATCGTATTCACTCATAAAAGCAATCGTTGGGCCTGGTTTGTTTGAGTCGTATGTTCCTATGAAACCTGTCGGAACGATGTAACCAGATTGTGTTTCAAAACCCGCTTGTTCTAAATAGTTCACTAAAAGTTTCATGGATTCAAACTCTTCGTTCCCAATCTCAGGGTTGTCATAAAGGGTTTGAGCGATCTCCATATAGGCATTGATGTTTTCTTCGACGGATGCTTGAATGATTTCTTCTGCTTTCATAATGAATCCCCTCTCGAGTTATGCTTACTCTACTGCTTGTCTAGATAATTCGATAGCTTCTGCGTGCCATTTTGCGATATTGCCATTTTCTTTGTTTTCTATAATTACTTTGTCTACTAGTTTTAATAATGATTCGTATTGGTCACCCATCGGGATTGCAACACTGTTTGTACTATATAAACGCTCAGGGTCAAGATCAAAGTTCTCTTTTGGTAAAATAACTAAGTTCGGGAAAGTCGCTAGCATTGGTTCTGCTGATGATGTTGAAACAACCATTCCTTCAATGTCACCTTCGTTTAATGCTGCCAGACCAACGTCTAATGTACCGTATTGTTTAATCTTTCCAGCTTCTGTTAATCCACTTGCTAATTCGTGTTGGATTGAACCAGTTTGTGCACCTAACACTAAGTTTGCTTCTTTAATATCATCTAAGTTGTTATATTTTGCTGCAATGTCTTCTGTAACCATGATTCCTTGGAACCCTAATTCTGATTCTTGTAAGTAACCTTCTGAGAATTGCATCACTTCTGCACGACGTTCCGTGAAAGTAAATCCTGAAATTCCCATGTCTACTGAGCCTGATTGTACGTTTGCGATGACCCCATCAAAGTCAGTTGTTGTAATTTTTAGCTCTACACCAATTTCATCAGCGATTGCTTTTGCTAATGAAATATCACTACCTACGATTTGGCGGTCGTTATTTTCATCTAAAACATAGAATTCCATTGGTGGGTAGTCTGGAGATGTGCCAATATTTAACTCTCCTTTTTCTTGGATGTTTGCTAAAGCGTCTTTACTTTCAGTAGCGCCATCTGAGTTTCCACATGCGATTAATACAACAGCAACTAATACCATTAAAGCGGATAGTGCGATATTTTTAATATTTTTCATTTTAATGTCTCCTCTTTTAAATTAGTAATTGATTTGATCTAAGAACTCTTTTGTACGTTGTTTTTGTGGATTATTGAAAATTTCTTCGGGTGTTCCTTGTTCAACGATGACACCATTGTCAATAAATAAGACACGCGATGCGACTCTTTTCGCGAAATTCATTTCATGCGTTACGATTGCTAGAGTCATATCGTCTTCAACTAAAGCTTGAATAACCAAGAGTACTTCTTTTACCATTTCAGGGTCTAGTGCCGATGTCGGCTCGTCAAACAACATAAATTCTGGGTTCATCGCTAATGCTCGAGCGATGGCCACACGTTGTTTCTGTCCACCTGATAAATTGTTTGGATAAGCGTCTTTTTTATCGAGTAAACCAACTTTCGATAGTAAGTTTTCACCAATCTCTTCAGCTTCTGCTTGGCTTAAGTTTTTACGTTTCATCGGTGCAAGTGTGATGTTATCTAGAACGGTTAAGTGTGGGAATAAGTTGAACTGTTGGAAAACCATTCCGATATCCTCACGTACTTTATCGATTTCTGCGTCTTTCATTTTTGGATCGTTTAGTAATTTGTCTTTAAATAAAATCTCGCCACCTGTTGGAGTTTCCATTAAGTTCATGCAGCGTAAGAATGTTGATTTCCCTGATCCAGAAGGGCCAATAATTGCGATGACTTCGCCTTTTTTGATTTCGATATTGATGCCTTTTAGGACTTCGTTATCCCCATAATTTTTTCGTAAGTCTGTTACTTTAAGCATAAGTGTTTAACCTCTTTTCTAGATTTTTCATCAGTGCGCTAAGTGAGTACGTTAAGATAAAGTAGATGACCCCAACTACGATTAGCGGCTCGAAAATTGAGTATGTTGATGCTTTTACAATGTTGCTTGTGTACATGACATCGAATACTCCAACTGTTGAAACGATAGATGATTCTTTAATCATTGTGATAAATTCGTTACCTAATCCAGGTAGCACTGTTCGGATAGCTTGTGGAATGATGATTGAAAACATTGTTTCACGTTTGCTTAATCCTAACGCACGACCAGCTTCTGTTTGACCTTTGTCTACCGCTTCAAGTCCCCCACGTAATACTTCACTTACGTAAGCACCTGAGTTAATCGCTAAAGCGACAATTGCTGTGATAAATTCTCTTGTTCCGTACGTTCCGCCTAGAAAACTCAATCCTGAAAAACTAATACCTAACATCGGTAGACCATATAACCAAATAAATAATTGGAGTAACATCGGTGTTCCACGAACAACATTCGTATATAAGTCAGCAATTACTTTTAGTGGTTTCACATTCGACATTTTCATTAATACAACAACTAATCCAATTAAACTTCCTATAATAACGGTTGATAGTGATAGTACGATGGTTACCAGTGTTCCCTCAAAGAATGTTGGCATCCATTCCCATACACGACCAAAATCTATATTTACATTTCCCATTTTCTTTCTCCTCACTCGATTCCTATTTATTCTACTGATTCATATAAACAAAAAAAGCCCCGCCTTATGTCCTACGACATAGAGGCGAGACTTTTATCCCACGGTACCACTCTAATGAATCTCCACGTAACACCGCGTTAATTAATTTAACGTTTATGTATGTTTTTAATTCACTCTTTTTTTAACCGCTAGATAGCGGGGCCGGTTAATACCAACCAGTCTCATAAGCGCGGTTCAACTATATATTAACTGCAGGCTTCCACTCTACCCTGCTTCGCTGGGAAAATAATATAATTTACTCTCTTAATCAAAGACCATACTATTTAAATGTTTTGTTTCGTGTTTCAACTTGCTAAAAACTTTACCACTTATGATTTCAAGTGTCAATTGTTTTTCTTTTCTTTTTTTAAATTCTTTTTTGAAATGGTTCTAATATAGAGAATTTCACACTTTTTTTAGAGGGGGAACTTATTTGGTCTTCATTTCACAAAAGGTCCGAAATGCTTTGATGAAAGGCGTAGATTCTGCTATTATAGAAAGGATTCTAATGGAAACGAGTGAAGAGAGAATGACTAAAAATATAATTGAGATGGCAGATGTTTCTTTTCGCTACACAGAAGAAAATCCCGATCTCATATTAGACAATGTGAATTTATCGATTGAAAAAGGGGAATGGGTTACGATTATTGGCCCCAACGGTTCTGGAAAATCAACGCTAACGAAAACGATGAATGGCTTAATCCTGCCGAGTGACGGTAAAATTGTGATTGATGGAACCGAAATGACTGAGGAAAACTTGTGGTCTGTCCGTCGAAAAATCGGAATGGTGTTTCAAAATCCGGAGAACCAATTTGTGGGAGCGACTGTGGAAGATGACGTCGCGTTCGGTTTAGAGAATATCGGCATGGCCCGTGATGAAATGAAAACCCGAGTAAAAGACGCGCTGTTGCGTGTAGATATGTGGGATTTAGCCGATCGACAGCCTGCGAATTTATCCGGTGGGCAAAAACAACGCGCTGCGATTGCGGGTATTATTGCGTCTCGTCCAGAAATTATCGTGCTGGATGAAGCAACCAGTATGCTGGATCCGCTTGGCCGCCAAATTGTGTTTGATACGATTAAAGACATTAAACAAGAAGATAATTTAACTATTATTTCGATTACTCACGATATTAATGAGGCGCTGGAGAGTGACCGCATCGTTGTGATGGAAAAAGGAAAAATTGTCGCTGTTGGAACACCGGAAGAGATTTTCGCATACGGTGAACGCTTAATTGATTTGGGCTTGGAAGTGCCTTTTTCTGAAACACTGAAAACTTCACTTCGCGATGTGGGCTTCCCTGTTCCCAAAGAATACTTAACTGATGAGAGAATGATGGAGTGGCTATGGATATACAATTCAAAAATGTAAGTTACACTTACGAAGCAGGAACACCGATTCAACATACTGCTTTAAACAATTTAAATTTAACCATTAAGCCTCACAAATTTACCGCAATTATTGGTAAAACCGGCAGTGGTAAATCGACTTTGGTACAACACTTGAATGCTTTGTTGAAACCAACTGAAGGTGTGGTTCGTATCGGGAATCGTTCGATTACACCAACAACGGGTAATACGCAGTTGAAAGCATTGCGTAAAATGGTGGGCACTGTTTTTCAGTTTCCTGAAGCACAATTATTTGGACAAACGATCGCAGAGGATATTATGTTTGGACCGAAAAATTATGGTGTGAAACCAGATGAAGCTTTAGCGATTGCGGAACGTACACTGAAAATGGTTGGCTTAGATGCTTCTTATTTAGAGCGCTCACCTTTTGATTTATCTGGTGGTCAGCAACGACGCGTTGCTATCGCAGGCGTTTTAGCATTGGAACCTGAGATTTTGGTTTTAGATGAGCCGACTGCGGGATTAGATCCTAAAGGTCAACATGAACTTATGCAGCTGTTTAGTCGACTGAATACTGAAATGGGTACGACCATTATATTGGTGACTCATCAAATGGAACAAGTGGCTGAATATGCGGATGATGTGATCGTGATGGAAGAAGGAACGGTGGCCAAACAAGCAAGCCCTCGTGAAATCTTCTCTGACTCAGACATATTAGCTAATAATTACTTAAACGTTCCACGTACTGTTGCCTTTTCTAATGAGTTAGCAAAAGCATACGGTTGGAACCTTTCGGATATGCCGCTGACAACGGATGATTTAGCTGTCGATTTAATGCGCTACTTTAAAGCGAAAAAGGAGGCACGATATGAAGGATAAGATGATTATCGGGCGTTACCTTCCTTATGATTCTTATATTCACAGATTAGATCCGCGTGCTAAACTGTTGGCAACTATCTTCTATATTGTGATCATCTTTTTTGCGAACAACTTAACGACCTATTTTGTGATGGCACTGATTGTACTGTTGGGCATTCATTTATCGAATATCCCGGTGGACCAATTTATCCGCGGCGTTAAACCGATGTTCTGGCTCTTTGTCTTTACATCTGTCCTACAGATGATATTCACCCCCGGGATAACGACCTACTTTGAATTTGGGATTATATCCATTTCAAAAGAAGGTATCACAAACGGAATTCTCGTCTTCTTACGTTTTGTACTGATTATCTTTATGTCGATTTTAATGACACTAACAACGGAAGCTCTCCGCTTAACAGACGCGATTGAGTACTTCTTAACGCCATTCAAAAAAATGGGCTTACCAGTCGCAGACTTAGCTTTAATGCTATCTATCGGAATGCGTTTCGTACCGACGCTAATGGATGAGGCTGAGAAAATCATGGATGCCCAACGTGCTCGCGGAATGGATTTCAATGACGGTACGGTGACTGAAAAAATACAAAATTTAGTCCCATTACTGGTGCCACTATTCAATCGATCATTCGACCGCGCAATTGAGTTAGCAACCGCAATGGAAGCCAGAGACTACCAAGGTGGCGACGGCCGCAGTAAGTACCGCGAACTGAAATGGAGTATCCACGACACATTCGTGTTAGGCAGCTTCGCTATTTTCTTCGTAATCGTGCTTAATCTCCGCCGTTAGTCTTTCTAAACTGATTAATATGAAACTCCAGATCTCAATAACCGAGATCTGGAGTTTTTCTCTTTCTACGTTCGATTATTCTGTATTAAAATCTCTCTAGACGCAAAAACAGACCGAACGATGTCGGTCTATTTTATAAGCTTGATTATTCTGCTTGGTTGTCTACTTCAATTGTTTCTGTGTTTCCTTCTTCAGCTGCATCTACTAATTGTTGTGCGTAATCTACGAATTTCTCTGAAGTACTTGTAGCACCTGTAACAACTTCTACGTCTGCTGGGTTTTGAGCGTCTACTAATGCGCCTTCTAACTCAGGGATGAAGTCTTGTGGTCCAACGCCAGTTACACCTGACATTGCTTCTTGGTAACCGTCGTCTTCTAATTTATTGTTACCGTCTTCGTCTAAACTTGTAAATGTTGCGTCAGTGATTTTGCCACCGTCTACAACGATTTCAAGAGACTCTTTCCAACCTGTTTCTCCGAAGTTTAAATCTTCGATTGCGTACGTACCGTCTTGTAGTCCGTCCTCTGTTGTTGCTGCGTCATCTGAACCACATGCCGATAATAGTAAAGCTGATGATAAAGTTAGTACCGATAATAATTTTTTCACAATAAATTCTCCTTTATTCACATTATGTTTTGACATGAATTATTTTACCAGATATCACTCATTAAGCCAATCATAATCGCTATTTGTTAGCGAAAAGTTTTCAGATAATCCTTCACTTGTATAGACATCTTTATCCTTTGTTATAAAAACTGCCTCGATATTGTCGACATTGTTCACATACTCTAGACCTGCTTCTAATCCAAAACCAAATACAACCGTCGATAAAGCATCTCCGTCTATGGAGTCATCTGAAATGATTGTGACACTTGCGAGTTCATTTTCAAATGGATAGCCTGTTTCAGGATTCATTAAGTGGTGGTAAATTTCACCATCTTGTTCAATGTATCTTTCGTAAACACCTGACGTTACAATCGATTGGTTTTGTAAGTTCAATGCAGCGACATATGCGCCGCGGCTATCAAATGGATCTTGAACACCGACGTTAAAGCCGCCACCTTCTCGAGTAGGTGAGTCACCCATAACAACAACGTTCCCACCTAAGTCAATAATGGCGGTTGTTACACCCTTTTCAATAAATAGTCTTTTGACTTCATCTGCGATGTAACCTTTTGCGATAGCCCCTAAATCAATTTTCATGCCGGGCTCTTGTAAGTAAATTGTGCGGTTTTCTGTATCTAATTCAACTTTCGTGTGATCAACTAATGGTAGAACTGCTTCAATTTCCTCTGATTCAGGTACGCGCGCGTCGTCAAATCCTATTCGCCATAAGTCCGTTACGGGTCCGATTGCATATTCAAAGCCGCCGTCCGTTACCGTACTGTATTCATGCGCAGCTTCTACTAATGGGAAAACATCTTCTGATACTTCTAATGCTTCCACTCCTGCTGCCTCGTTTACTTTGTCCATTTCAGAGTTGGGCTCGTTCGTCGTAATTTTATCCGCTAACTCTGAAATTCGTTCAACTGCCAAGTCTAGAACATCTTCTTTTCCTTCATCGTAAACTCTCAGTGAAACGTACGTCCCCATTAAGAAAGCTGTTGTATCATAAGGGGTTTCAAGTAGTGTTACTTCTTCCTCTTTCGGCCCACAACCAGCTAAAATAAGGACCATAAGGATGAGTGCTCCCCAGATTTGTTTATTATTTTTGTGAAATCGACTCATTGTTCTATCGCTCCTAATCGAATTTTTTGCATAAGAAAACAGGTAGATATTACCTACCTGTTTTTTAGGATATACTATTTTATTTCGATAAGCAACTGATTATTCAGCAGCGTTATCTACTTCGATTGTTTCTGTGTTTCCAGCTTCTGCAGCTTCAACAACTTGTTTCGCATACTCTACGAATTTTTCAGATGTTCCTGTAGCTCCAGTAACAACTTCTACATCTGCAGGATCTTGTGCGGCAACTAAAGCTTCTTCTAATTCTGGGATAAAGTCTTGAGGACCTACGCCATCTGTTTTAGTCATTGTTTCTTGGTAGTTGTCATCTTCAAGTTTGTTTAAACCTTCTTCGTTAACACTTGTCCAAGTTGCGTCAGTAATTTCTCCACCATCAACAACGATTTCTAATGATTCTTTCCAGCCTGTACCACCGAAGTTTAATTCTTCTAATGCATACGTACCGTCTTGTAGTCCACCTTCAGCTGCTTCTTCTGGTGCGTCTGTTCCACACGCTGTTAATAGTAATGCTGATGATAGTGCTAGACCTGCTAATATTTTCTTCATTTTTATTTCTCCTCTTTTAAAATTAATTGTTTTTGTTTTCACAACTATTGTTCATTACTTCACACTGATATAATAGCATTTCACATAGAATATTGCAATAGTTTTTGTAAAATAGTTTTTCATTTCACAATCTTTTTTTTAGCCAAAGACCATAGTAATAAGCCTAGATCCAAGATTTTTTTTATTTGTTTGTGAAATTAAATATAAGGATTTTTCCCACCTTCTTATTAGGAGTTTTCACATAATACGCCTTGTGAATTACATGAACACTTCCACACCTGTTTATTAAGCGCTTACATTGTTAGCTTATTTTATTAGAATTTCCTAACCTTGATAGAATCGGTACTTTCAGGGGTTTTCATTTCAAAAAGAGGAGTTTAGAATACAATAAAAAAATGGTACACATGAATTTATCCCATTCACATGCACCATTGATGATTCTTATGAAATAACGTCGATTTCTGTATCAGGATCGGCATCTGGGTTATCCGAATTGACCTCAACAAGGAGTCGATGCGGCAAGCATACGATGGTTTCACCCACTTGTTTGACCTCGCCTTGGCGGACACATAATTGATCCGGGCAACTGGCTTCTACCATATAGACGACTGTCCCTTCGCGAACGATATGGTTCTCGTGCCCATGGCCATCTGAATACGTGTAAACTTCGCGTTCTCCGTCGTCTTTCAGTTCGAACCGATGAAGCTCTTCGCCGTCTACTGAAACGACTGCCGTGTTAAATTCGACGCCTGACGTTGCATTTGCATAAGAAAAGATGATGACCGGAAGAAAAGATAAAACAACTAGAAATAGTAGTAATACGATATCTCCTGGTTTCATCATTTTTAGTAACTTCTTCATGTCATCACCTATTTAATGTATTTAATTGATTTAGTTAATTGCCGCTAAAATTAAGTCTACAGCTTCGATAATTGCTTCTGATGATACTGTTGCACTAGATACAACTTCTACGTCTGTTGAGTTTGTTTCAACGATTGCTGCTGGAACATCGACTAGAGCTGGGTCAGCAAGACCTTCTGTTTCTGAATGTTCTGTTACTTCTACGCTTGTAATTGTGCCATCTGCGACTTCTGCAACAACTGTTAGTGGACCGTTATGGCCTTCTACTGTTACTTGGTATGCTGTTGCGCCAGTCATTAATGCAGTGTCAACTGCTGCGATAATACCTTTTGACGTTAATGTTGCACCAGATACTGTATCAACATCTGTCGAGTTTGCGTCTACGATTGCTGTTGGAACATCTGCGATTGCTGGGTCACTTAATTCTTCTGTTTCAGCATGCTCTAATACTGTTACATTTGCGATTACACCGTCAGTTACGGTTACTTCTACGCTAATTTCGCCATTACGTCCTGCAGCTGAACCTTGGTAAACACCGTCGTTTACTGATGCCGCTGTAACTTTAGCACCTAAACCTAGTGCTTTTTCTACTGCTGAAATGATTGCTTCAGATGTTACGGTTGCACCCGATACGACGTCAACGTCTGTCCCGTTACGTTTAACAATGTTTGCTGTTACGTTTTCTAAAGCTGGATCTGCAAGGC
>CAMYQS010000029.1 GCA_947296835.1 uncultured Atopostipes sp. | reverse complement strand
AATAGATCTAGATTACAATCAATTAGATCTATGGGTTCATCAAATTGATATGTTAAAATACTGGGCTGAAATCGTTGATGGTTTCCATTGTAATTTCGCCCCCCTTATTCCACTCAAATTTTGGCGCTTGGCACGTCGTGAAATGAATAAAATCAAACCCCATTTTGTATTGATGGCACAGGGAATTGAAAACAACTTCATTCGCGAGTTACGCAGCCTACAAATTGTAGCCTATAGTGATGCTGAGATATTTCAAGAATTTGATATCGCTGATGAATACGATGTTTATGATGATTTTATGGGTTACATAAAGGGAGATGTACTATTATCACAGTATATTCATGCGTTGAATATGCAAGAAACCATCTACCCTTCCAACTATGTAAAAGCTCAATTTTTGGAGAATCATGATAAAGACCGTTTTCCGACTCATTTAACAGATATTGATAACTTAATTCAATGGACAGCATTTAAATATTTACAAAAAGGAGCAAACTTAATCAATAATGGACAGGAAGTTGCTTCCAATAAAAAGATTAGTTTAATCGATAAAGATCCAATTAAATGGCAAACAGGAATTGACTTATCCTCATTTCTCGCCCGATTGTCTTTTATTAAAAAGAAGTATATTCCAACAGTTAACGTCTATTATCATTTAGAACCTTACAATGACTTAGACAGCGTCGTCATGTACTATACAGATGACGTTGAGGAAAGGATTGGTGTCTTTAATCTGAAGCACCATGAAGGCCACATTCCAGTTAATGCACCCGATGGGGAGTATGAAAACCTCATTACACAATCGAACATTCAAATCGAAGATGGTAAATTAGACATTAAAGATACACCTTGCTTCTTCGTTTGTTAATTCATACTATCTAGAGTATTGTCAATTTGACAGTACTCTTTTTAGTTTCAAATAGCTTCGAAAAAGTGATGCTACATTTCTGACTTCGTCTTTCAGGCTTCATATCTCTCATCTATTAATTTTTAAAGCGATACCATCGGTGACAACTCAACCATCAGGAGGTTTCTTTATTTATTATACAAACCATGAGTAATTTCTTGTACTTAACATTTGTTTCCACTATAATAACGAAAACGGTTGCGTAAATTGTTTTTAAACTAAAAATTCAACGGAGGTCATCATATATGGCAAAAAATACACCCCTATCTTTTAGGAATTTAAATATTTATAGCGTTTTCTTAAGAAACTTTTCAGAAGAAGGTACTTTTAATGCACTAACAGAGGAGCTCGATCGTATTAAAGCACTTGGTACCGACATCGTATGGTTCCTACCCTTCTATCCAATCGGCGAAAAAAACAAAAAAGGAACAGTTGGCTCGCCATATGCGATTAAAGACTATCGCGCAATTGACGAATCTCACGGAACAATGGATGATTTCAAAACACTAGTGAATGAAATCCATAAACGTGACATGAAAGCGATGATTGATATCGTACTTAACCACACTTCTCCAGACTCTGTACTTACAGAAGAACATCCTGAATGGTTCTTCAGAAAAGAAGATGGCTCAATGGGCAACCAAGTTGGTGATTGGACGGACATCGTAGACTTAGATTATACAAACAAAGACCTATGGAACTACCATATTGAAACGTTAAAGCAATGGGCTGAAATTGTAGACGGAGCACGTTGTGACGTAGCTCCCCTACTTCCAATTGAATTCTGGAATGAAGCTCGTGCTGAAGTTAAATCAGTTAACCCAGATTTCATCTGGTTAGCAGAGAGTATCGAACGCCATTTCTTACAAGACTTAAGAAGTGAAGGCATCATCGCACATAGTGATGCAGAAGTATTCGAAGCCTTTGACTTATCGTATGATTACGATGTTTACTTAGAGTTTAGAGAATATATTGATAATAAAGCACCTCTTTCAAAATATGTTCACGTTCTAAACTTACAAGACTCATCTTACCCAATGAACTATGTAAAAATGAAGTTCCTAGAAAACCATGACCAAGATCGTGCAACATCATTTATCAAGAATAAAAATGATTTAATGCAGTGGACAGCTTTTAACTACCTGCAAAAAGGTGCAACTTTGATCTTTAACGGTCAAGAAGTTCAAGCCGATACGGTACCAGCGCTATTTGAAAAAGATCCAATCGACTGGGACTACAGTAAAGATATTAGTGACTACATGACACACTTAGCACAACTTCAAAAAGAATACATCCCTGTTGAAAATGATCGCTACCAATTAGAGGCAGACGATGCGACAGACACAGTGAAGTTGTACTTTACAAATCCCAATCGTAAATTGATTGGTGTTTTCAATTTAAAAGAACAAACAGGTGAAACAAGTGTAGATTTAAAAGACGGTACATATACGAATCTCATTTCAGAAAAATCAGTTCCAGTAGAAAATGGTGAAATTTCACTAGAACACACTCCTGCATTATTTGAAATGAAAACAAACTAAGATTTAAACGATGAAGGCAACTCATTTTACGAATGAAATGGGTTGCCTTTTTTACTACCTAAAGTTGGAAGCAACATTTCGAACAAGCTTTTGCTATAATAAAAGAAAAACAGAAGGTGAAATAAATGAAAGCTACTGGAACTTTGACAGATAGTTATCAGGTTGCATTTGATATTGACGGCTTTCCATATACAGTGGATCGCTCGATTGAAGATGGTGGAAAAAATACAGGTACTTCCCCTCACGGCATGCTACTTGGATCGATTGCCAGTTGTAAAATAATCGTCGCAAAAAGTTACCTCGATCATAACGAAATTGCATATGAGAAAGTTGATGTTGAAGCAATAAGTACGATTATGGGCAAAAAGCGTAATGAACGTATCAATATAGAGGTAGAAATTATTGTCACAGGCGCCGAAATGACAGAGAAAGATATTCGTTTCATGACAAAAATCGTTGATAAGGGTTGTACAATGGCAAATATATTAACTGCAAGTGACGAAAATAAAGTAACAACAACAATTACCGCAAAATAATGATTGCATGGAGGCCATATGGAAAAAGAACCTAGATTAGATGAACACACACTTACTGTTCCCTATTTAAATGAAGACAGAAGGATTCGCGTATTATTACCAGAAGATTATGACACAGAAACAAAATACCCAGTTGTTTACTTTCACGATGGACAGAACGTTTATTTTGATGAAGAGTCTTATAGTGGCGTATCTTGGGGAATTATTTCAACAATTAAAGAATATGCAGACTTACCTAAAATGATTGTGGTCGCAATCGATAATGATGATGAAAAGCGTATTAATGAATATACACCTTGGCAAATTTCAAAGAGCCCCTTCCCTGAAGATAACCTATTGGGCGGAAAAGGCTATGAGTACGCAGCATTTGTGATGGATGTAGTAAAACCTTTTGTTGATAAAACGTATCAAACAAAAGCTGATGCAAAACATACAGCAATGATTGGGAGTTCCTTAGGTGGGACAATCACGAGTTTTATGGGCATTGAATACCAAAATAAAATCAATCGATTGGGTATCTTCTCACTTGCAAATTGGATTTTAGAAGATGATTTTGCAGAGTATTTAGCTAAAAACAGTGTAGACACAAACCAATTGGTCTATATCCAAGTCGGTGCTCAAGAAGGTGACGACACGGATGCACAATATTTAGACGGTAATATGAAACAGGCTTACATTGACATTTCCCTTGATTATGCTAAATCTTTAATTTTAAAAGGTTACCCTATTGAAAACATCGATTTAAATATTTATGCAGACGATAAGCATACTGAAGCAGCTTGGGCGAGAAACTTACCCAAAGCAATGCATTTCTTAACTCAGGGTTGGTAATTAAAACAGACAAGGAATCCTTTTTATTTAATGAAAGTAGAGTTTTTTTAATTTTAAAAAGACAGTGTACAGGAATCCCAATACACTGTCTTTTCTATTCTTATTTTACTTTTTTACGTGAAACAAAAGCTACAATTCCTACTACAGCTACCACTAGTACCGTACCCACGAGTAACGTAACGGTTGACGATTCACTTTCAACTTCTGCATCGTCACTTAAGACAAGAATTGCAGTTCCGCCATCTACATAAGATGGAATCGTTACATCAATTGTTTGATCATCCGAAACCTTATAAGAAGTTTCGTTATACTCATCATAGAACCCTTCACCAGCTTCTGCCGCGACTGAAATAGTTGTAATAATTTCTTCTTCAGTCGTATTCAACGCTACATAAACAGTTTCGTCGTCATACGTACGTGTGAATACTGAGAAACCTTCATCATCTGTTCCCTGAATGTGCTCACGATCACCCTTTGCAAATACTTTCGAGTGGGCTTTACGCGCATGTAACAATTTCTGATAGTGATCAATTAAATGATGATCTTCAGCTGCTTCCCAATCGAAATCATCACGATTTTCACTAAAGTGACCTAAGTCCATATCCCCTTCAGCTTTCCCACTCATTCCAATTTCTTCACCATAATAAATAACAGGTTGGCCTTTTGCAGTCAGTTGAAGTGATATAGCTACTTTAAATAAATCTTCATCACCTTGCAAGAAGTGGTATAAGAATCCATCCTCGTCATGACTACTTAAAAAGTGACCGAGCGTCCCCCCGTTATCAAGGGTTTCATTGCGTTTAGCTAACTCTGCTTCAGCCATTTCAATTCTTCCATGTGCAAAAGTTGACGCAATACGTTTGAAATCAAAATCAAGTAAGGAATCCATTTGACCCGAATTTAAGTAGCCAGCCGTATTGTTGAAGGTAGCACCCCAACTTTCACCAATTATTTTAAAGTCTGGTTTTACTTTTGTTAGTTCATTTTTAAAGGCATACCAAGTTTCATTTTCCATATGCTTAATGGTATCAACACGGAAATAATCAATCGTGTCACCACGGTCTGTCTTTGCTAACTCTAACCAATCCGTTTGCCATTGGATAATTTGGTCTCTTACAGCACCTTCTTCTGAAATGAAGTCAGGTAATCCATAAATCTCACCTAAAACATCGTGCCCCGTCAGTGGGTTTTCACGTAACATACCATCAAACATTGCTTGTTCTTCTGTAGTTGGAAAATTCGGAATATTTTCTCCGGTATCTGTCATCTTCATGCCGTATCCTGTATGGTTCAGCACAACATCGACCATTAATTTAATCCCTCGATCATGCGCTTTATCAATTAGTTCTTTAAATGTCTCTAAATCGCCTAAGTGCTCATCCACTTTTGTGAAATCTTTTGCCCAATAACCATGATAACCATACTGAGCACCATCTTTACCATGGCGATGGTTGTGGTCCACGTTATCAACAATTGGTGTAATCCAAATTGTGTTAATACCAAGTTCTTCTAAATAATCTAAACGATCAATAATACCTTGGAAGTCTCCACCATGATAGGTTTCAGAATGATCGGTGTCATAGTCCTCACCATTTGGATTATTGTTCGAAAGATCACCATCACTGAAACGGTCCGTCAACATGAAATAAATAACAGCCTCATCCCAGTCAAAATCCAATTCACTTTCTATTTCTCTAGTAACAACTTCTACTTCAACTTCGGTTGTAAAGCTTTCCCCAGTTTCATCTTGGATATGAATCGATAATGTTTTCACTCCAGCAGTTGTTGAATCGTTAATCGCTATTGTGTGTTCCATCAATGTCGGATTGACCTTCATCTCAGCTGGTCCACCAACCTCAGTCGCATCAATCGTTACTTCAGTCGGTTGTATCACATCTGGAACACTTATTGAAATGACAACATTATCATTGTACGTAGCTTTTTCAGGAAATACAGTTAGTCCAATATCTGTAAATTCCGTTGCCTCCTGGGCACTTGCTACTGAATAATTATCTATATGTATATTAAAAATGAATAAAAGCGTCAATACCATCGATATAAAACGATACCTGAATTGCTTTTTCATTAACTATCACCTTTTCTATTCTATTTCCTTACAAGGAAAACGCTTGCATACTTAAAAATAATACCACGATAATTAGGGTTAATCAACATACTTTTACTCTTATGCAGCAAAGCACCTCAAAACCAGTAGCTCGTAAAAAAATTGATTAAATATTCCCTACTGGATCTCAAATATTTATAAAACAAAGCTTCTTTAAAGATGCGACAGGATCAGGTATCTTTGGCGTAAGTTACCCAAACACGCGACAGAGTCAGCCTTCTTTGGCGTAAGTTACCCAAACACGCGACAGAGTCAGCCTTCTTTGGCGTAAGTTACCCAAACACGCGACAGAGTCAGCCTTCTTTGTCGCATGTTACCCACACCACAAAAAAGTAGAACACCTCATGAGTGAGATGCTCTGCTATTCTTATATTATGCTTTTAAGTTATAGATTGGGCGTAAGTACTCCAACACTTCAATCGTTGGTTCAGCTAACTTTAATATTTTCTTTTGATTGTTGTAAGCCGTTGGTGCCTCATCTACTGTCTGTTTCGACACGGATGTTGAATACACATCTTTCATCATCTTTTGGTATTCTGGAAGTGGAATTCTCTTTTTCGCCTGTGTACGTGACATAACGCGTCCGGCTCCATGTGGTGCGGAATGATTCCAATCATCATTCCCTTTTCCTCTGGCGATAACCGATCCATCTCTTGCATTGAACGGGATGACAATCTCCTCCCCTTTCTTTGCTGAAATGGCTCCCTTACAAGCAATCATTGTTTCCGTATCAATATAGTTATGAACGGAATCAAACCGGTCTCGTTTTTCTAAACCAGTACTTTCTAAAATAGCTTCCGACATCGCTGTTCGGTTCTGTAACGCATATTTTTGCGCTAAAGATAAATCATGTAAATAGTTTTCGAACATTTCGCCATCTAGATAAGCTTCTCCTTTTCTCTCAAAGGGGTTCATTTCATCCGCTACATCCTGATAAAACGTTGCGACGGTATGGCCGATGTTACGGCTCCCCGAGTGAATCAGTAGATAGACCTTTCCATCATTTGTTGCTTCTAAACTGATGAAATGATTTCCGCCACCTAGCGTTCCGATAGATTGATGAAATGTATCTTCTTCGAGATTCTCTGCTATTAAGAAATCTTCTCGATTTAAGAATGGTGAATCTCTAAAAGTATTGTGTCGCTTAAAACCTAACGGCACATTTTGACGAACATTTCGGTCGAACGCTTTTAGGAATTTCTTATCCGAAGCTTCCTTTTTCGTGAGTTTTAATTCTGTTACATTTACCCCACAGCCTATGTCAACGCCGATAAAAAATGGTGTGATTCGGTCCTTTACGGTCATTGTTGTTCCAACAGTAGACCCTTTTCCATAGTGAACGTCCGGCATAAATCGAAATGTACTGTCTTTATACTCTTCACGGTCCAGCATTAATTTTATTTGCTGGTACGACGATTCATCAATATCTGGATTAAATACTTTTGCCTGATTATTCTTTCCTTCAATTTCAATAAAACGATTCATTTTATATACCTCCATATATGGTCTCTACTTCATTGTACCTCATTTCAATCAGAGGGCAAATTTCACAAATGGTATGAAATGCGTTAAAATAAAAGTTACCGTTTAGGAGAGGACGTTGAAAGGTGAAACCCATTATAGGAATCGCAGGCTATTTATTAACAAGAATTGATAACCATTTATTGAATTTTGAAGTCAACCAATCCCCACGATCAGTTACAAGCAGTATTGAGAAAGCTGGCGGATTGCCGGTTATTTTACCCTTATCAAAACCCATAGAGGCTGAAAGATATGTGGATATGATTGATGCTTTGGTATTAACGGGTGGTTCGGATGTTGACCCACTCTTATATCGTGAAGAACCTGACTTGAAAATTGGTAAAATTGATCCAGACCGAGATGCCTTTGAAATTGCTTTAATTGAAGAAGCATGGCGACAAAAGAAACCTATTTTTGCAATTTGTCGAGGACTGCAATTATTGAATGTGGCTTTTGGTGGATCGCTATATCAAGATTTATCACAATATCCTAACTTAGAAGTAAATCACGTGCAACCAACATACTGGGATTACCCCACTCATTCAATTAAAATCGAAAAAGGCTCATGGATTGGACAAAGTTTAGGGACAAAAGCCGTCATCAACTCATACCATCACCAAGCCATTAAAGGTTTAGCAGATGAGTTCGAAGCTGTGGCATGGTCAGAGGATAAAATTATAGAGGCCATTGAAAGTAAAGATAAAGAGCAAAAAGTCATGGCGATACAGTGGCATCCAGAAGTGTTAGCTGAAAAGTATGCAGATAGCCAACAAGTAATTAAGACTTTTATTGATTTAGTAAAAAAATAAAAAAAGCTGCTGAGGAGCATTTTGATATGCTTCTCAGCAGCTTTTTTGATTCAAACATTATACTTCTTCAGGTTTTACCTGTCCAAACCAAGGATTATCACTGAATTCAGCTGAAGTAAAACCAGAAACATTAGTTAGTTCAATGATCCAGTTATCTTCTCGATCCTTCGAGTTTAGCTTTTCAATCTCATCTTCTAACGCATCATGTACTTTTTGAACCGTTCCTGTAATAGGTGCTGAAATTTCACTGACAGCTTTTGCACCTTCTACGCTAAGTAAATTATCGCCAATTCTTAGTTTTTCGCCAAACTTTGGTAATTCAACGAACATTACTTCCCCCACGTCATCTTGCCCTTTTTCTGACAATCCAACGCGAACAACTCCATCTTTTTCTTCAATCCATAAACCTGTTTGTGTGTATTTTGTAGTCATTTTACATGCTCCTTTCATCAATAAATTCTATTCACTTACTTTATATAACTTTCGTTTAAGTAATACAGTTTTATCTTCATCAGGATAACCATGCCAACCTGATTCTTTAAGCTTTTCTTTTTCTGCTCGTTCACTTTCATAATCGAGTACTGATTGCCCATTTTTAATTTCATAAATTAGGGTGTTCAATAATGCTCCAAATAATATCACAACGTTCGCGAAATATAGGAACAACATCAAAGCTATAAATCCTCCAATTGTTTGGTTTGCAATCGCATTTCCACCCATGAAACGAGTGATTAATGAGAACGACTGCGTAACTAAGAATAAACCAACTGTGAAAAACACGGCACCTGGTATCGCATCACGAATGGATAAATGATGGTTTGGCACCAAGTCGTAAATAATGAGTCCCACTGCAAATAGTATTAATGGTAAGATGATCCAACGTAATTGTAAAATCTGTTGTACGAACGGCAATTCAATCTGAAGGAATCCTTGTATAATTCCTAAAATTTGTTCCCCGAAAACAAATACGAATACTGCCACAGTAACAATTCCTAATATTGAAAACATAATCAAAACTGAAAGCAATCGAGAAATCACAAAGTTTTTCGCTTGTTTTGATCCATATACCTCATCTAAAACGCGTCGCAATGTTGAAAATACATTACTCGCAGACCAAATCGAAGCTAGTAAACCAATTGAAATTGCTCCACCACTTCCACTGTTCAAGTAATCCGTCACAATGGGCATGATGATTTGCGTAATATCTTCTGGAAATGTTTCTTGTAATAAATTTAAAATTTCTGCAGTGTTAAAAGGCAATAGCGGAATAATATTTGCAACGACTAATAAAATGGGCACTAATGATAATAGTAAATAGTAGGCCATTTCAGCTGCGCCTTGCATAATAGATGCTCTTGTCCAATTATGAATTATAATTTTCACTGCATCAATTAACGAATATTTCCTAGTTGTACTCTCTTCCATATTGTTTGTCCTTCCTGAACGATATGTTTTGAGTTAATCGTTAATATTAATTATGTAAGTTATAATCAGCAAGAATTGCTTGAACAGCATCTTCGATTGATACAGCTGTTCCTTTTTGATCGTTATTAAATGTTACTTGTAATTGACGATCTTCTTCTCCTTGATAAATTTTACCAATCACTTGGTCTCCTAATAAAACTTCTAAATCTGTAACCGTATCGCTATCATGTTTTGTAGCAACGATACTCACTTCTTCATTCTTCTTTTTACGAGCCATAATACTTCCAACTTTCTACCATAGTTTATACTATAACAATACGTTAAAGTGCGCTCTGAATCAAGAAAAAAAGCCTTTTTGACGGAAGTCGCAAAAGCTTTTTTGTAATGTAGAATTTTAATTTACTTCGGTTATTTCTAAGATTTCCTCTGGTGTTAAGGAACTATCGCATTTCACGACTAAACCAGCTGAATCTGATGAGTATAATAA
>CAMYQS010000028.1 GCA_947296835.1 uncultured Atopostipes sp. | reverse complement strand
GTAATAACTAATGAGTTTCCACGTTTTTCATAAGCTGCGAAATCCTCACGTGCCGCTGCACTTATTTCGACATTCTCTTGTTCCATTAAGGCAACATTACCAACTGCCACGCGGCTACCGTTTACTTCTGCTACGATTCCGCCACCTTTCACAACATCCGTTTCATCGACATCGTACATTTGAATAGCATTCAGTTCACTTAAAACGGCTTTTGCGAGGGGGTGGTCCGATTCGCCTTCAACACTCGCTAAATAACTTAATGCCAAGTCAGCATCACCATATGTTTTGAACTCTGCAACTTCTGGGTTCCCGACTGTTAATGTACCTGTTTTATCAAATAAAATGGCGTCGACTTTTGCTAAGTCTTGGAACGTTTCTGAACCTTTGAATAAAATACCATTTTTCGCACCATTACCAATTCCAGCAACGTTTGAAACGGGCACCCCAATAACTAATGCTCCAGGACAACCTAAAACAAGAACGGTGATTGCCAGTTCAATATCTTGTGAAATAATCCATGTAATGAAAGCCCCAACTAAAACGGCTGGTGTATACCATTGTGAAAATTTATCGATAAAACGCTCTGCTGCTGATTTTGAATCTTGTGCTTCTTCAACCAGCTCAATAATCTTACCAAATGTTGTGTCTTCACCAACACGATCTGCACGAATTTGAATCGTTCCGTTTTCTAAAATCGTTCCTGCAAAAACCTCGGATTCCATTTCTTTCCGAACCGGATCTGCTTCACCTGTAATACTCGCTTCGTTAATGTGACCTTCCCCAATAACAACTGTCCCATCTACTGGTACTTTTCCACCGGTACGGACCTGTAAAATGTCACCTTCATCAACATCCCAGATATCAACTTCTTCAAATTCGCCATTCTCCATTTGTTTGAATGCAACTTCGGGAGCCATTTCAGTCAATTCTTTAATCGCTGAACGAGTCGAGTTCAACGTACGAGCTTCTAACCAGCTACCAAATAAGAAGAGGAAGGTAACAATCGCTGATTCTTCATAGTTTTGAATCATGAACGCTCCGATTACGGCGATAGTGACTAACACATCGATCGAGATCACTTTAACTTTTAGCGCTTGATAAGCTTGGATTGCGATGGGCGCTACACCAATAATCGATGCGATAATAAACGCGATGTTAAAAATTTGTTCATTAGCGAATCCAAAGTGTGCGATAAACCCAATAGCAATTAAAATTCCTGAAATTAATGTGATTTGATTTTTGCTTCTTAATATTTTCTGTTGCATGAATAATTCCCCCTGTTTTTTCTCTACTTGTCTGTATGTACCTATAATATAGTCGGTGCGAAATATTTAAGAATTGACGCACATCAACTTCAATCCATTTCTCTATTAATCCGTCTTCTTAGCGTCATAGCCTAATTTAATGATTTCATGAATAATCTCTTTTTCTGAAATTAAAGCCTCATCAAAAAACACGCGCGCTTTACTGCGGTCAAATAAAACCTTCGTATTTTCTACCCCCTTTAACTCATTTACGGTATCAGTAATTTTCTGCATGCAAGAAGGACAAGTTAATTTCTCTAACTGTAAAGTTGTATGATCCACGGTGATTCCTCTCCTTCAGTTCTGATTTGTAAACCAAGTATAGCAACCCCAACTCCGATACGAATTGATCTACATCAACAATCCTAACTATTCAGTTAATATCAGGTTTTTTATCTTAGAATATGATAGAATAATGAAACTATTTAGAAACTGAGGGATGTTAATGGAGAGAAAAAATCTATTGGATAGTTTTCAAAAAATTGTATTTGTTGCGATGAGTTATATTCCTTTAGGCATTGCATGTGGAATCGCCTTGGAGCGTATCGGCATGACGCCTGGTGGGATTTTAACGATGAGTCTACTGGCTTTTACAGGTGCTGGTCAATTCATGACAAGCTCGATGATTGGTGCGGGTGCTTCTGTTATTTCGATTATTACGCTTAACCTATTCCTCAGTTTACGTATGTCTTTAATGACGTCTAGCTTATCGCAGTATGTACGAGGACGATCAAAAATATTTTTAGCACTATTTGGTCAAACAACCGCAGATGAAACATATGGGGTTAACTTATATCAGTTTGAACATAATCCAGAATGGAGCGCAAACAACGCGCTATATGCGAATCTCATCGCTTACCTTACATGGGTAGTGAGTACATGGGCGGGCGGAATGATTGGCGGAGCCGTCAATATTCCAACGACAATCATCAACTATTTGATGACAGCGATGTTCATTAGTTTGATGGTCGGGAACTTAGTTTCAAAGACGTTTATTATTGCGGGGTTAACTTCTGGAATTCTAGCTATTATTTTAAAATTGATTTTCCAGAACAACTTAGCATTAGTTTTTGCGGCAGTCATTGGGTCATTTGTCGGTTACGCACTCGACAATCGTTCGAAGGAGGTCGTTCTTAATGGTTGATAATCAATGGCTCCTAGCGATTGGCTTAGGTCTATCTGGCATGATTCCACGTATTCTACCTTTATATCTCTTAAAAGATAGAGACTTCTCACCTGAACTGATACGTTGGATGTCTTATATCCCAGTCACCATATTCAGTGCCCTAGTATTCACGGATATATTCTTCTGGGAAGATCAGTTTTTAATTCACCCGCTTGAGAACTTAAAACTCATTCCTTCTATTATAGTCGCCTTTATTGCGGCCAAAATGGATAACCTCTTTGTATCGATGATTGTCGGTGTTCTCGCCATTGTATTAATGGTTTGGGGCTTCGCATAACGGTTAAATATCTTTTATTTATAGAAACAGTCACCTTCCATATTTGTATGAAAGGATTGACTGTTTTTACTTTTTTATTCATTGATAATAACTGAGCAAAGTGCTATTATTAGCAAGACATTTAGGAGGTTCTAGTAATGAATACAACAACTCGACGCAGATTATTAATGTCTGGTGTCCTAATTTTTATGCTTACTCTGATTGGCTTTTACATCTCATCTGGTTATCGTACAGATGCTAAGATGAATGAAGAAGATGAGATTGTGACTGAGCAAATCGAAACCACAGAAAGTAAATACCCTGGTCTACACTTAGAGACAGTTACTGCCTCTACTGATAAATATATCTATGCGATTCACTCATTAAAAACGGATAGTCCCGATCTAACGAACACTATTCAATCATGGATTGAAGATAGTAAAAAACAATTCATTAGCGACGCAGAAAAAAATGCCGTTCTTGGTCGAACAGCTACTCTAAACATGAACCTCAAAACAAAACCGATTTCTGACACCATTTATAATTTGATTTTTTCAAAACACGAAATGACCGGTGGCGCAAATGGGGTAAGTGACATAAAAGTCTTTACGATTAATATAGAAGAAGACCGACTTTATCTTCTGACAGACTTTATAGAAGAAACAGATGAAAATAAAGAAGAACTCACACAAATTATTCTGGAACAGCTCGCAGAAGATAAAGAGTTACAGGCTAAAGTTATAGAAGATGAACTAGTCGAAAGTCTAGCTAGCTTTGATGATATGAAGTGGTCGATCACTGAAGAGGCACTTATTCTTTATTGGAATGAATATGAAATAGCTGCTGGAGAAGCTGGTGTTATCCAATTAGCTCTACCAATCGAAAAAATTCAACACTTAATTTCTGATAAAAAACATAAACTATTAACACTAGAGTTTCCGGTGGAACCTGAAGAAACAGATGTGATTGAGAGACCTGAACAAGAACCACTCGATCCAGACGGGAAATACGTTGCGCTAACGTTTGACGATGGCCCTCACCAAACAGTCACAGATAGCGTACTAAATACTCTAAAAGAATATGATGCGAAAGCAACCTTCTTTATGTTGGGTATTCAAGTAGACTACTACCCTAGTTTAGTTCAACGTATAGCAGAAGAAGGCCATGAGATTGGTAACCACACAAACACGCACCCCGACTTATCAAAAGTAGATACGAGTCGGATCAGCAAAGAACTTGAGACGACAAATCAACGTATATTTGAGATTATTGGTCGATACCCTACTGGATTTCGACCACCATATGGTGCCTATAATGATAACTTAGTCACTCAAGCAACCAATTACAACTTACCGATTATTATGTGGTCAGTCGACTCCTTAGATTGGAAGACAAAAAATGCCACATCAATCAGCCACGAAATTCTTTCAATGACTACTAACGGTTCAATCATCTTAATGCACGATATCCATGATGCAACAGCAGCTGCCCTGCCCAACGTATTAAAGAACCTTAAAAACCAAGGCTACTCATTCGTCACGGTCTCACAACTTTTAGATTGGCGTGGAGACACTGGCATTGGCCCACACTTTGGAAGTTATAAACAATCAGAATAGTCAGCATGCGAAAAGCCCAAGAGAAAAATTCTCGGGCTTTTTAATTTATTTAAATTTCATTATTTAAGTGAATCTAATTCATCCGCTATTCGTTTAACAATACCCGTTACTAATGCGTTACCCATAAAGAATAGGCGCATACGGTCGGTTACTTCTTTCACATCACCGTTCTCTAACTTCTTTAGTTTTGTCCATTCGTCAGGGAAATCTTGCATTCTCTCTGCTTCAACTGGAGTAATGAATCGGTATCTGTTATTTACAAATAGCCCTTGTTAAAGGGGTGTTTAAAGTTTGCTCCACACTATTGTATTAGCGAACGGTGTGGAGCTATTTTGTTTTTAAAGAGATAATAATTCCTTCTTTTTGCTTTCAAATTCCTCTTGCGTGATGATCTCCATATCTAGCAATTCCTTGTATTCTTTTAATTGCTCAACCGGCGATTTAGTTTCCTGGTTGTTTGTAACTATTGGCTGAACATCCTCTTCAAATAAAATCTGATTAATACCCTCGTAGATAGTATTGATTTCTTTTTTATTTGTGGCGATATTAAAGGTTTCCTTGAATGTGTCAACAGATAAGATACCCATTACAAAGCCCGTTGATTTAGAAATATCATTTAGGTGCTTACGAGAAATTGTATTTACATTTTCGCCAAGCATTTTCTTTTGACCGGCAATAATTCTTGAATTTGTGATAGCAATCGCGAAATTATTTTGATGGTTAGTAGCAGAAATATAGTTATATAAACCAACGAAAGCAAATAATACTTCTTCGTTATCATTTAGCTGGTTTTCAACGACTCCAAAGTGTTTCGTTGTCCACTTTTTAGTCATTCCAGACCCAGTACCGTTTTCAATACAAAAATTCGCCATTTCTTCTGCTGTTCTCATTATGTATTCCTCCTCGGATAAATCTCGAATATATAAATTTCCTCATACATATTATACATCAAGAAGCTTTATTTTGTGACTTTTTCAACAATATATAGTGTTTAATACTAATCGTTCAAATTTCGACAATTAAATTTGGTCATAGCTAAAAAATCCCCAAGAAACATTTCTGCTCCTTGGGGTATGCATAGGTTTATTTGATTACGCTGACTTTACGCGTGAACGTTTTACTTCGTATCCTAAATCTTGAATTGATTTTTCGATGTCATCAATTGAAAGTACTTCACCGTCGAAGTCTACTTTTACACGACTTGCGTTGAACATGACTTTAAGACTGTCTTTGTCAATTCCGTTCAGTTTGCTTACACCATTTTCGATTTTCTGTAGACAAGATGGGCACGTTAACGTTTCTAATTGAATATTTGCATTTTGCATGGCATATTCTCCTTTTATTTTCTCGATTTGTTATTTACACCCTTAGTATATCGGGGATATTGTTATATGAAATTGATCTATATCAAGAATTTCATTCTTTTTTAAGCTTGGTAAGCTGTATCTACTTCTTCTAACATGTTATATACCGCTTCGTATGATTCACATACATCATTTGGTACTGCATAGTGATTGGTTACGTCTCGTAATTGTGAGAATTCTACATCTAAATCCGGTTTGTCTGATCCAGCCGCTTCTGTTTTCTCTTGGATTGTATCCCACAACGCTTTTACATCGTGAAACTCTGGGTGATTGTCGCCATGTACGCGATCAACAATTGGAGTGAACTGTCCTAATCTTTCAAAGTGTTTCTCTTTTGCTTCGTTAAATGTTAAATTCGCCATCTGGAAATCCCTCTTTCATTGATTTGTTGACTATAGTATATGGGGAATGATTAGTTTTAAACTTGATGCAGATCAACTTTTAATGTTTATTTCAAAAAGAACAGAAAAACCCAAGAGACATTAATATTCTCCTGGGTTCTTCTGATATTTATTAGATTTTTTCAACTTTAATTTGGTTAAACAAATCATCAAAGTTATCTACATTAATGAAACCTGTTTTTTCTTCTTGAGTATTTAACATGCCTGTAACCATACCCGACTTCATCACTTCTTCAGGTACTTTATTTTGTGATAGTGCATATGCTAGTCCAGCAATTGTAGAATCACCAGAACCTACTGCGTTCACAACATTAATCATTGGAATTTCAACACGGTAGAAGTCTTCTCCGTTCTTTACAATCGCGCCATCCGCACCTAACGTTACAACTATCCATTCAATACCATCAAATTCTTTATCTTTTAAAGCCTCAATTAACTCTGATTCAGAATTAATCTCTTTGCCTAATAGATCAGCTATTTCCGTTTCATTCGGTTTGATAAGGAATGGTTTAAAGTCGCTCTCGATACTTGTCTTCAGTGTTTCACCTGAAGTATCTAGTAGGACTTTCACATCCGCTGCCGCTGCTTTTTCGATCAGTAACGAGTAGAAATCATGTCCGATTCCTTTTGGTAAACTGCCTGAGATTGTAATGAACTCTGTATCTGCCATTAGCTCTTCAAAGTTCGCTACAAAGGCTGCTTGCTCTTCTTGTGAAACTTCTGGACCAGACTCTAAAATTTCTGTTTGTTTTCCTTCATGTAAAATCGCAATACAGCTTCTCGTTTCTCCAGCTATTTTAGAAAAGGCATGAGGAATACCATCTTTATCGAGTTGTTCTGTTAAATAGTTTCCGAAATGGCCACCAACAACACCCGTTGCCGTAAGTGATGCACCGAGTTGTGATAGTACCCTAGAAACGTTCAAACCTTTACCACCAGCCGTTTTGGAAACCTTTGTGATGCGATTTACCGTATCAATATTTAACTGTTCTAGTGGGTAAGATACATCGATTGATGGATTCATTGTTATTGTTAAAATCATGAGATGTCATCCTCCTGGAAATATGAAATGTTATTGAAATCAACCATTTTATTACCTTCTGTATCGATTTTAATAATTGTCGTACTACTATTATTTGTTTCAGAGAAACCAGTCGCGTCTTCTAATAATAACTCAATTAAACGTTGAGCAGTTCCGCCATGATTTACAAGCAAAATATTCTCTGCAATAATATTTCTAACGTCTTCACTAGAAATTTTGGCTGCAACATGACGCATAACATATTCAAAGTCTGTTAATGCTAAACTTCTATCATAACCAATTTTTTCTAAGACCTGACCCCATCTCTATGGTTGTTTACTCAAATAAGTGATCACCATTTGATTCAATCACTTTGTGGTACCAGTCGAAACTTAATTTCTTGTAGCGTTCCATTGTTCCTGTGAAGTCATCATGTCGATCGACATAGATGAAGCCCCATCGCTTCTTCATCGTACCTGTTGTCCCACTTACGAAGTCCATAACCGCCCAGTTTGTATAACCAATAACGTCTACACCGTCACCAATTGCTTCGTTTAATTGCTGTAAGTGTGATTTTAGTGTATTGATACGGTAATCATCTAATACGGTTAAGTTTCCGTTTTCGTCTTCTTCTAATTCTTCAATTTGAGAGTGTCCATTCTCAATAATGAACTGAGGTAAGTCGTAACGATCCCAGTGCATGTTTAGAATAATACGTAATCCAACTGGGTCAATTGGCCAGCCCCACTCGTTGTGCTCTAAGTATGGGTTCTCTTCATCAGAGAATACGTTAACTGCTTTACGAACATCACCTTCATCTGCGTAGTCTTCACTAGAATCTGACACACCACTTAGATAATAACTGTAAGCTAAGTAGTCAACCGTGTTTTCTTTAATGATCGCCCACTCTTCATCCGTTGCATCTAATGTAATTCCGTTGTCTTTAAACATTTTTAGTTTATAAGCTGGGTACTCTCCAAATACATGAACGTCTGTATAAGCTAAGCGGTCACGGTTATCAGAAAATGCTTTTAATGTATCTTCCGGTTTTGCTGTCATCGGGTAATATGGTCCTTGGATTGTTGAACAACCAACCATTAAGTCTGAGTTAATTTCTTTAATGGCTTTGATTGCACGAGCGTTCGCAAGGAACATGTTGTACGTAATTTGGTGCATTTGCTCTGCAGTGATCGTATCTGCTGGTTGAGAAACACCCGCATAGAAGAACGGCATATCTGGTGTTCCGTTTACTTCGTTAAATGTTAACCAATATTTCACTTTATGCTGGTAACGCTCTACGATTGTACGCACGTATTTTTCGTAATAATCCACTACCTCCTTGTTCGCAAATCCATTATAATTATCTGCTAAGTGTAGAGGCATTTCACCACTATGCGTAATGGTGATAATTGGCTCGATACCATTCTCTAATAGTAAATCAAATAGATTGTCATAGAATTGTAGACCTAATTCGTTTGGTTCTTCTTCTACTCCTGTTGGGTAGATTCTTGTCCAGTTAATTGATGTACGGAAAGATTTTAATCCTAACTCACCAAATAACGCGACATCTTCTTTGTAACGGTTATAGAAATCTACCGCTTCATGTTTTAAGTTTCCTGGTTCAGGTTTTTCTGTACGTTTTTCTTGTGTTCCTGGTACAACATCATATACGGCAGGTCCTTTACCATCTTGATCTGTTGCTCCTTCAAAGTGATAAGCTGCTGATGCACTTCCCCATAGGAAATCTTTCGGGAAATAGTTTTGTTTAGTCATGTTTTTATACCCTCTCTATTCTGTGATCCATAATATAAAGGACAACCTAATAGTAGAAATCTCTATTAAGTTGCCCTAATTTTATCATTTAATTTCTTTTGTTTCAGATAACTCTTTGTACCAGTAAGCACTCTTCTTCGGATATCTTTCTTGTGTTTCAAAGTCCACATAGAAGAAACCGTAGCGCTTGTTGTATCCATTCGACCATGAGAATACGTCCATTAGTGACCACATGAAGTACCCTTTTACATCAATGCCTTCTTGTATCGCATCGTCGATAATTTCCATATGTTCTTTTACGTAATCGATTCTTGCTTGGTCGTCAACTGTTCCATCTATAAATTCATCTTTATATCCTAAGCCATTCTCAGTGATATAGATTTTCTTGTAGTTTGGATAGTCGTTTTTAACACGAACCATTTGATCGTATAAACCTTTTGGATAAATCATCCAATCCCAGTCTGTACGTGGTACATCTACGTCAAATTCTTTCTGGCCTACACCTTTTATACGGTAAGCTGACGAACCTTCTTCTCCTGTACCGTTATGAATAATCTCAGTTTCTCCGTCATATTCACGTAGCCAGTCACTCATGTAATAGTTGATTCCAAGGAAGTCGTTTAGATCTTTTGCTGCACCTAAGATTTCTAAATCTTTTTCTGTAATTTCTAGTGAGCCACCGTTTACCTCTAGTATATGGTTAACGCCATCCATTGTTGCTTCTGAATACTCTCCTAAATAAGTTGCATCTAAGATGAATTTATTGTGGATAATATCATCTAACTCTGCCGCGCGTACATCGGCAGGGTTCTCCGGATCTAGCGGATATTTTGTTGGTAGTGCATGAACGATACCAATTTCACCTGGAAGATTATTATCTTTGAAATACTTAATCGATTCAGCATGAGCTAACATCATATTGTGATGCGATTGGAATACTTTGGCGAAATCGTACTGAATACCTGGAGGGAATTTACCAACTAGGTATTGTCCGTCTCCGATTGGTCCAATCTCGTTAAATGTCGTCCAGTAGTTTACTTTGTCACCAAATTCAGCAAAACAGAATTTAGCATAATCAACAAAGTGCTCAATGTTTTCTCTGTTTAAAAAGTCACCATTTGAGTGTAAATGTTCTGGTGTGTCAAAATGATGAAGAGTAATGAAAGGCTCTACGTTACGCTTGTGACACTCATCAATTAGGTTATGATAAAATTCAACACCCTTTTGATTTACTTCACCGTATCCCTTTGGGAAAATTCTAGACCATGCAATTGAAATTCGGATTCCGTTAATTCCAAATTTTTCTGCTAGTTCCAAATCCACTGGATATTTATGGTAAAAATCACTTGCCGGCTCTGCGGTGTACCAATAGTTATCTTCTAAATAC
>CAMYQS010000027.1 GCA_947296835.1 uncultured Atopostipes sp. | reverse complement strand
TCTAACTCTTTATCAATGTCTTGGATATCCTTGCTCAGTTGAACAACGTCAATTGGCTCAGGTTCTACAAAAGTATCTACATAACGTGGAATATTTAAGTTATAATCATTCTCAATAATTTCATCGAATTCCGCTACATAAGCGAATTTATCAACAAACTCACGTTTCTTATACGTGTCAATGATTTTATTGATATGTTCCTCATCCATTACGTTTTGGTTACGTATTTTAGAAAATTCTTTAGAAGCATCTATAAAGAGAACGTCTCTTTTTTCTCTATCTTTTCGCAGAATGATAATCGTCGTTGGAATACTTGTGTTAAAGAATAAATTCTCAGGTAAACCAATCACTGTATCAATTGCACCATTTTCAAGAAGCTCTTGACGAATTGTTGATTCTGCTCCACCCCTAAATAAAACACCGTGTGGTAAAACAATCGCCATTGCACCGTCTGTTCTTAAGTGATAATACCCATGCAATAAAAACGCTAAGTCAGCACGAGATTTTGGTGGTAACTTACCATATGCTGCAAATCTTGAGTCATCTAAAAATGCTGCTGAAGCTGACCATTTTGCGGAGTATGGTGGGTTCATTAGAACCATATCAAAGTTTGTTGGCTCTTCCGTCGGCCAGTCATCATCTAATGTGTTCCCATTACGGAACTTCTGTTGACCAATTCCAACGTTATGTAAAATCATATTCATACGTGCCAAGTTTAACGTTGTTGTGTTAATTTCTTGACCAAAGTAATAAATTGAGTTTGGTTGATTAGAATATGACTTCGCATTTAGAAGTAAAGAGCCTGATCCCATTGTTGGGTCATAAACTGTTAAACCAAGCTTGTCTTCTTTATCTATCATAGCGATTTGAGTCATCAAGTTTGATACTGCTTGAGGTGTATAAAATTCTCCAGCCTTCTTACCAGACTCTGATGCGAACTGTCCAATCAGATACTCGTAAGCATCTCCTAGAGCATCTCCACCGTACTCTGTAAGGTCAACATCCGCTAAGCGTAACATAACTGCTGAGATGCGGTCATTACGTTTTTGTGGATTTGGACCTAGACGTGTTGAATGTAAATCAACATCATTAAATAAGCCTAAGTATGTTTTATCAGATTGTTCAATGTCTCGGAAAGCTTGCTCTAATTCAACTAACTCAAATGTACGATTATTTACTTTTTCAATAATTGCTGTATATGTCTCATGTGGCTCTAGCGTGTAACCATTAGAGCTTTGTAACTCTCCTAATAAAATATCTCGAAGAGCATCATCTGCATATGCCTCTTCAAATACTTTCTGCGCTTCTTCTAAACTATCTACCTCTTCTTCTAATAAGTCAGCTGCTTTATATAATAGATGATCTGATAAGTACTTATAAAAAACTAAACCTAATAAATAGTTCTTATACTCGTTCGCATCCATATGTGAACGCAATTCATCCGCTGAGTTCCATAATGCCTGTGCTAATGTTGTCGTTTTCCTAGCCATTTTTTACTTCCTTCCAGTAAAAATTATCGTTATCACTTAGTATAACAAATTAATATTGATTAGCCATCATATGTCAAAAGCATTTGACATATTTATTTTTTTGTTTTATTCTATATATGTAAAAAGTATTTGACATTACGTAAAAAGAAAGGGAGTTATAGATATGCGTAAAAAAGATGAAATGGAACAAGAAATAGCGAATAAATCAATTAAGATCACTTGGTTTGTAACAATAATTGCTTTATTTATTGCAGGGTTAACGAGTTATTCTGAAAATTTCAGATGGTTTCATGATCCGAGTGGATACCTTATCATCGCAAATTTATCAGTTGTTTTATACATATTTTTAGACGGCTTCTATTTTTCAAGAGTTACGGAAAAAAAGAATTTTAGTAAGTTTGTCGGGCTTGTTATTCTTCTTACTTTCATCATGATATGGGCCACAATGTTGATGGTGTGGTAATGAAGAATAATATTAAAGAACTACGCACAAATAAAAAATTATCCCAACAGAAATTAGCCGATTTATGTAATGTCACTCGTCAAACGGTCAACGCTATCGAAAACGATAAATATGATCCTACCCTGCAGTTAGCTTTTAGTTTATCTAAATATTTAGAGACGACAGTGGATGAGTTGTTCATTTCAGAATAATTAATCAGTAGTAACTACTTGAAAAACCGAAGTGTCTTAGAGGACTTATAACATTGAATTCTCCTCCTAACTCCTCTAATATAAAGTAGAGACTAAATGACAGTTGGAGGAAATTATGGATAACGATTTAAAATTAAATGTTCTACAAGATTTTGTAGATATAAACGGTGGTACGTTTAAATTAAACGTCAAATGGTATGATGGGAAACTATATATTGACCAAGAAAAAGGGCATGAAGGTGGAGTGGTTCAACTTTCACAAATGCCGGCATCTCCGACAATTGATGCGGATATTAAAAAAGACATCTTTAAAAAAATGCCTGGACTTCGTAAAGTAATAGTAAACAAAGTTGTAGTCGTTGAACAAGACGTTAAGAAGATGAGCTTTATCTCGATGCAAAACAAATTCAAACAATCGATCGACTTTGAACTTGTCCTAAATTCGAATCGCCCTGCGACTATTGAGATGTATACACACCATGGCATTCAGCGCCTTGAGCATGACTTTACTTATGTACGCGCACTCTTTACAACGAACCCGTATTTCGCAACAGTATTTAACGGTATTCGTATCGTTCCTTATGCACGTGATATTCATGACATGGGGAATGTAGTCGTTCAAACCGTTAAGGAATACGCGCAGAAGCTTCTTTCAGAAGTTGGACATGATAACGCAGCCTTACAATTCAAAGTCATAAAAGCTTTTGAAATCAGTTTTTATTTAAATGATGAAGACGTTACAGAAGATATTCATAACATGATGAATAAAAAAGAAGACTTTAAAACAACGCCAGATGAATTTGGTTTTATTGCATACATCGCATATTACCAATTATTCGAAGGTGACTTGAATAACAAAGTAGCTTTGACTGATCTTTAATGTGAGTTCGGGATTATACTTCACATTCAAAAAAATAATCACACCAAAATCCACCAGCATTCGAGTGCTGGTGGATTTCTTTATTAGCATTTTACCCTACATTTACCGATGAAATACTTTCTAATCGAATCAGTTTCTGGGTGGTCTGCTTCTCGTATAGTTCAATATGAACCCAGTCTTTGTTAAGAGCGATTACTTTAACTTGATTTTCATCCAGTGTGTCTAGTGTGCCTTCATCCAATCGACCATATTCAGCATAATTTTCTTTAATATTTACCTTAATCGTCTTACCAATATTTTGATTTAAAATACGAAACGTATTACCTTTTTCATTTTCATCCTCAAGGTATATTTTACGATACAGCGTCTTAACTTTCGAATTCGTATCGAGCACATAAATAAAGACAAGGAACATGAAGAAATAACCTATATATTCCATTTCTATTCGCTCCCTTCATCGATAAGCGTAAAGGATTGAATGACGGACAACGGGATAACTTTCATCTTCAACTCTTTTTTCACCGTAAATTGAACCTGTACCATATCTTCTTCTATATCTAATACCAAACAAACTTTGTCATAGATATCCACATAGTTATCCACAAACTCTTCGAAGATGACTAATCTCACTTCTTTACCCACTAATACTTCTAGTAAATTCATTTCAGCAATTGGATCTTTTTCAATCTTGTCCTCACCCAATAGATAATCAAATGAAACATCTAAAACTTCGGCCACTGCCTTGAGATTTGATATATCTGGGAACACTTGATTCTTCTCCCAACGTAAAATTGTTTGTCGAGAAAGGTTTAGTTTTTCAGCTAATTCCTCTTGTGTCAGTTCTTTTTCTTTTCTTGCATTTGTTAACTGATCTCCAAATGTCATCTTCATCACTTCTTTCTTTTTAATTACCATTACTATAAGCTTTTTTTGAAATATACAACAGAACGTTATGTGTTTTCTGATGTAACACACCATGTTACATCCCCAATCATACAGGCTTTACAGGCTTTGTTTCAATCAAAATTATTTAAACTATTTTTTATTCATACATTTCTTCCTAAATTGCAAGTTTAAGTTAGCCACCTATAATAATTAGTTTTTGTGTAATCCACAAAGTTATATTGACTACTAGTTAATTGTCTTTTACTTTACATGGGAGTGGGCATGATACCCGTATTTGCGGGATGTGTGTGCATTTGTTTGAGTGTATCTTCAAACAACGCACAGGGCTTATCATGCCCATAAGGGTCCCATGTCAAGTAAAAGATTATGCTGTAATTTTAAGCTCGAGTTTCTGTAGTTCCAGCACAAACGCCTGATTATCAATTGAATTTTTAGCCCATCCATTGGGCACTTGTGGGATTCGGGCAGAATAATCACAGATAATTAATCATTTTAACTTTTGAGGATATTTAATTGCCGCTTGTACAGCATAAGGCACGCCCATCGAGTAAGACATCAAATAAATTTGATCAATATCTAGGGCTTTGATTACCGCCTCTAAATCAGTAAATTGTTCTGCAGACCCTAACATACCAGGAATATAAAGTAAGGGGGGGTGGTTACTATCAATCAGAGACTCTATATAGTTAACTAAAACACCATTATTATCTACAAAATGATCAACAAGTTTTGTCATGGATTATGCTCCTTCATTTTTACATACGTATTGACGTGTTTTGTTTCTTATTTTATTATTATCTGTTTCTTGAGAAATTGCAAAGAATGTATGTGGTGGGTTTTTCATCGAATCTAATATACAACGCGTTCTGCCCTCATTTCACAAAAACACTGAACTCTTTGAAACTAACGCGTTATAAGGGTTCTTCCTTTCATGAAAGTGTGGTATCCTTAACGTGTGCGTCAAAAGTGAGCACGTGAAAATGCAGGAACGAGATTATGATGAAAGAGTGAGTACCATTAATAATAAAGATGTAGAAACACATACAATTGAAGAAGAAACGACGCTACTTCCCTTTTTATTGAAAACGATAAATAAGAGCCGTAACTCAGTGAAATCTATTTTAACGCGTGGGCAGGTTAGTGTTAACGGAAAATCTTATACACAACATAACCATCCGCTGATGCCAGGAGATGTTGTTGGTATTTTAAGTAATCACGCTTCGATTAAAAAAATGGCTCTGACCGGTATGAAAATCGTTCACGAAGATCAGGATATCATCGTTATTGACAAGGATCCAGGTGTTTTATCGATGGCTGGGAAAAATCCTAATGAGCCGAATGCTTACCGTCAACTAAATGACTATGTTAAAGCAGACAACCCCAAAAACCATATCTATATTGTACATCGACTAGACCGCGATACTTCTGGCGTGATGATTTTTGCGAAGACAGAAGAAGTCCAACAAAAATTACAAAACAACTGGAATGACGCAGTTAAAGAGCGTACGTATACTGCGATTGTTGAAGGTAATGTTCGTAAAAACGAAGGAACAATTAAGTCTTGGATTACGGAAAATGACGCAATGCGCGTTTACTCTACTCCATATGATAATGGTGGAAAACATGCCGTTACGCACTACAAAAAACTTGATGGAAGTAAGGATTATTCATTACTTGAAGTTGAGCTAGAAACGGGTCGTAAAAACCAGATTCGTGTACATTTACAAGATATCGGACACCCGATTGTACGTGACAAAAAGTACGGTGCGAAAACTAACCCATTGAAACGTATTGGTCTGCATGCGACAACACTTGCATTCCTACACCCTCGTACAGATAAACTGGTTCGCTACACAGTGAAGCCACCAAGAAGCTTCAAACGCTTAATTAAAAAAGAACAAAAAGAAGATAAATAAGAACAGTCTCCTTCTATATGAGGGAGGCTTTTTTAGTTGCTAGAATTTTTTGGTGAAATGTGGGATTGTGGTTCTTACGCGATCATAAATTATTTACAAGCGTGTAAGAATGGCTTGCGCGATCATAATTTATTTACAAGCGTGCAAGAATGGCTTGCGTGATCATAATTTATTTACAAGCGTGCAAGAATGGCTTGCGTGATCATAATTTATTTACAAGCGTGCAAGAATGGCTTGCGCGATCATAATTGGACTCAGATGTATTTTTTGCTACAATCCAGCTAAAATCTGATGTAAAAAAGTGTATCCTATGAGATAATAGTTATACATAAGAAATGTACTGACAATAATTACTGGAGGGATTAAATGCTACAAAAGTATGAGCAACTAGATATCGAGTTAAAAAGCTTATTGAAAAAGAGATTATCTGCTGGTGAACACTTATTAGAAAAAGACCGCAATTATCAATTTGCACTTGATCAATTTCATAAAGAAAAAGAAGATGTTGAACGTTTAGAGAAACAATCCCTTTCTACCTTTGTTCAAAATATTCTGGGTACATATGATGAGAAGTTGGAAAAAGAGAAGAAAGAAGAAGTCCAAGCAAAAATTGAGCTGGATCGAGCAGCCACTCTACTTGAGGGCGCACATGAGTTACTTGATATCCTTGACGAAGAAATATTGCGTCGTGAAGAAGAGTTAAACTTACTGCGTGAAGACTTAATGAGAACGAACTCTTTTTTTAAAGAGAAAGTGACGCAACAAGAGAAAGAACTGCTCAAACTAAAACAAGAAGAAAAAGAAATCAAGGAAGCAATTACAGCCGGTGAATACGTTCTTGATGAAATTGACGGTGTCTTAAAAGAGTTGGATTCCGCAAACTCAATGGCAACTTGGGATATGTTTACTGATAATTTCTTTATTGATTTGATGAAATATGACAAGATTGATAACGCTGAAAAAGAGCTGGCTTATTTAGAACGCGCTTTGGATCGATACCAAAAAGAGTTAAAAGATGTCGATTTAGAAACATCACTAGCTTATGAGGAGTTAAGCCAAATGTCGCGTGCATTTGATATTTTCTTCGATAATATTTTCTCGGATTGGAATACACGTGATACCATCCGTAGAAATATTGTAATGCTCGAAAACATGATCAATGAAGTCGAAGACGTACAAAATATATTAATTGATCGTGAAAGTAAAATAATCAAAAACATTCAATTATCTGGTGGATTTTAACCACTTAAAAAGTCTCCCTCAACATGAAGGAGACTTTTTATGTTTAGTATTTGATTAGTTCTAACTTTTGATTGTTGACTGCCCATATTTGCTCAGCTACACTTTTCATAAAGTATTGGTCGTGTGAGGTAAACAAGATGGTGCCGTTGTAACTCTTCATCAGTATTTCTAATGCTTCAATTGTTTGAACATCGATAAAGTTCGTGGGCTCATCTAGTACCAGTACATTACTCGGATCCGTGAAGATTTTCGCGATGACTAGACGCGTTGCTTCACCACCACTTAAATCTTTGACTGCTTTTTTTGAAACGGCATTTTGATTGAAACCTAGATTATTCAATACACTCCGAACAATTGGTTCTGTATATTCGGTATCCTCCATCAAATAATCCACCATCGACTTCTCTCCGCTTAACTGATATGCCATTTGTTTATAGGTTGCAAAGACGACTTTCTTCGAGAGCGTAATCCCTGTACCTTCTTCTAAAATCTGCTGTAGCAATGTCGATTTCCCTGATCCATTCGGTCCAACAATTCCAATTCGTTTACCGAGAGGAAACTGGAAATTTATTTCATCAAACAGAACTTTATCCCCTCTTTTAATTGTCACATCCTGCCCCATAATCGGAAAATCATTATGGATTTCTAACATCTTGGGTGTAGGGAAATAAATCGCTTTGTCTATTTGTAGCTGCTCAACATCATCTAACTGTTCCACTCTTTTTTCAATGGCTTTCGCTGATTTGTGTGCTGATTTTTGTACTGTATCCTTTTGTTTCGATGAACCTAATCTCCCTGGGTTCACCGCTCGATTTTTCTGCTTGGAGCTGACTTGACTCAGTTTATCGGCTTGAGCTTGTTTCTCTTTGGCAGCTTGTTCTAAGCGGTTCTTTTCTTTTAGATAATTCTCATAAGCATTTTCCTGCTCGATTCGCTCTTGTTCTTTTTGGACTTGATAGTCTGAATAGTTGCCATTATAGGCAGTCACTTTCCCATCATGAATTTCCCAAATGGTATCCACCACTTCGTCTAGAAAATAGCGGTCATGACTCACAACGATTAATGTCCCGTAGTAATATTTCAGCTGATCGACCAAAAAATGAATCCCTTCACGATCCAAATGCGTTGTCGGCTCATCCATCATAAGGCCAAAATGGTACGTCGAGAAGTACTCAGCTAGACGCATTCTCGTTTGTTCGCCTCCGCTAAAGTGCTGGATATTATGGCCCGGTATATTGAGTCGCGAAAGATACTCCGCATCTATTTTTGTAAAATCTGGTTGGATTTCCGATTCAATTTGGCGGTAATATTGGAAGTCTATTTTGGTGTCTATTTCACCGATATCGGGCTTTATTTCACCTGAAATTAACTTCAACAAGGTACTTTTACCCTCTCCGTTTCGACCAACGATTCCGATCTTTTGATTCTCGTAAACTTTTAATTCCTCGATTTGTAAAACGTCTTTATTCAGATAACTTTTTTCTATATTTTTGAGTTCAATAACTAATTGGTTCATATACTCATCTCCTGTATTTTTATTGTCCGTCTACTGCAGCTTGATTTTGAGCAATAAAAAATACAGGTCGAAGTCTAGTTGGCTTCAATCTGCATGGTTCGTCTTATTTTAAGCGTACTTTAAAGAGACCCCTCCTGTGTTCGGATAGGTGTTCTCTATAGGTTTCGCACGATAAGATCTCTAAGCATGACAAAGAAGCCAATTTCATCTAGAAAATTGAGCCTGTTTTCTATTGCCATTTCTTAGCGTAATCTCATGGATGCTATCACCTGTACACTTCCTTTTTATATTTGTAATTCTAAAATACCACGCGTTAAAGTGGTTGTCAATTTTTGTGAAATTCAGTCCCAAAGACTCCTTTAAAATTAAAGTGATCAATATATATAAACGATTACTCTCACAGTGGTTAAATTTGAGGTTTTAGTAGCGTGTCGTTCTGTATACATTTAAAATCGATAACACCCAATTTCTTAGCTTCCATTGGTTTTAGTAGCGTGTCGTTCTGTATACATTTAAAATAATAATACTCTTGTAACTTTTCAGTCATTGGTTTTTTAGGCGTGTGATTTCTCATGTTGTTAAAATCTCAGTTCATTCCCAATGCTAAAATGAACAATAACATTAAAGGTAAAGAACAAAAGAATATTACAACGTCAAATTTTTTCTCGTTATATAGTCTCCACAACAAATAAATAAGGCTAATAAAGATTACAATTAATATCGTCATTTCAAAAATGAAAAAACCAATAACATTCGGTAGCCAAGGTAACTTTGTGGGTACAGTGCTAAAAATGTTTCCAAGAAATAAAGTCCAGAACATAATTTGCAATAAATAAATGAATTTGTTCGTCTTTAAAAATGAATTCTCTAAAGAAACAAGCTTTCTCAAGTAAAAAAAACTTGGAATTAGGCTTAGGATTAACAATCCTAAGAGGCGTATTGTTAGGTCATTATAATACATTTCTATTTTCATGGTGTACTTCCTCCAGACTTTAATACATTTATCTTATATTAAATTTATTAAGAGATGATTAAGAATGAAAAAATACCTGCGCTATTCGCAGGAAGTTTATTTTATATTATGTTATTCTTTCAGAAACATCAGGCAGTATTCATGTGTTTGATGTGCTGCTGGTTCTAAGTGGTTGATGCCGACTTTTTCATTGTAGTTTCCTGATGTGCTTTCTGTATCCGCGATTCCTGCCCATGGTTCAATACAGACAAAACCTCCGCGGACTGGATATGGTGACCAGATACCGACATAAGGTAAGTTTGATGTCAGAACATTTATTTGTACATTATTCGCTTTGTCTTTTAACTCAATCGCTTTACCTTCGTCGATTTTATAAACAAGTGCATCGTTATGGAAGGTTTCGTGTGTGATTTTCATTTCACCAGGAACTTGTTGTTCTGCTTTTGAATCTGCGATTAGGCCGTCTGCCGTTAGTGGTAAGTGCGTAATCTCGACATGTGGCTTAATCTCAACTGTAACTTGATCAAACTCCAATTCACCAGATGCGTCTTCTTTTTGTGACATGTTGAATGCGGGATGTCCCCCAATCGCATAGTACATCTCTTCCTCTGTTGATGGGTTAACTATTTTGTATTTTGTGACCACATTTTTGCGGTTCAGCGTGTATTGGATATATAATTCGAAATCAAATGGGTATTTTTCTTTTGTTGCTTCTGAACTCTTCAAACAAAACAGTGCCGTGCTCCCCGTTGTTTCCACTACTTCAAAT
>CAMYQS010000026.1 GCA_947296835.1 uncultured Atopostipes sp. | reverse complement strand
GTACATTCATGTTAGTGTTTGGTATTTTATCATTCGGACGTCATGAATTTGCGGGTAGTTTAAACCCACTTGTTGTAGGTGCACTAATTGTAGCGATCGGTATGTCACTAGGTGGAACGACTGGATATGCGATTAACCCAGCTCGTGACCTCGGACCACGTATCATGCACGCAATCTTACCAATTCCAACAAAAGGTGACTCTGATTGGGGTTACTCATGGGTTCCAGTAATTGGTCCAATAATTGGTGGAGTTGTAGCAGCAGTATTATTCGGATTAATTCCATTAGGATAATTTAATATTGTATTGAAAAGGAATTCCTCAATTATGGGGAATTCCTTTTTTGTTATATAGAATTAATCTTTTGGTCGAATAAAGACCCAATTTGAGTCGTCTGATTGTTCTTTGTTAAATCGATAGCCGAGATCATTAAAGTCTTTGACGTCCTCAATGGCTGTTATCCGATTGCGAGCGATGTAGTTAACGAGCTGTCCGCGTCCTTTTTTTGAAATAGAGGCATGTTTCTTTCGTTCACCCTCTGATGTTTGTTCGAAAAAGTCGACGGTTATAATGCAGTCTGAATCCATCGCATATCGTGTAACAGTTTTACTGTATTCATTACTGGCTAAATTTAAAATGAATCGACTTTCTTTGGTTAGTACTTGGTAGATTTTATCGTTCCATAACTTATACAAGCCTTTTGTTGTAAAGTCTTTACGGTAATGACGGATCCCATCTAATGGTTTAACCACGCCATATCGGGCCGATAAAATCCGTAATGAATCATCTAGAAAGTTAATATCTTCCTCGGAAAGGCCGTCTTTCAAATAACGGAATTGTAGCCCATGATAGAGATTAATCGCTTGGTAAGTCTCGGTGTCTTCCGTTAACTCCTCGTACGTACTAAATTCCTCTGCATACTGCATTAATTCGGGTTCCCTCTCTGATCTTTGAGGTTGGTCCGTCATTTGTTTTGAAGGGGAAATAATAATTCTCAACGTCAACATCCTTTTCTGTTCGAATTTAAAATGCGCAACTAATCAAAGAAACCTGCTCCGATAGTAACTTCTTTAAATTCAGGGTCATCATAACCTAATCGCCAATTTTCATATCTTTTAGAGTACATTTTTTCATATTCTATTTGTTGGAAATCTTGACACATCTTGATTGCGTTTTGGCAGTAATGATTACCATCTTCCGGACGATTTTCTTTAAAAGCCAATAGTCCCTTATTAAAAATAAAATCGATATGCGGTGCAATATGTGGTGTATTCTGAGCATATTCTTTATCAAACAACTCAAGTGTTTCTTTGGCATAATCAATACGATCGAAGGCTAAGAAAGTCGAAAAGTTATTCGATAAAATAATATACAGTAATTTTGCGGTGGATGGAACTTTTAAGTATTGTTTACTGCGTTTCAAAGCAGTTCGCATTAAGAAATGTGTTGTTTTCACATCCAAGGCGAAGCCAAATAAGGCATAAATCCTGAGTTCCATTTCACCCCAAACCTCCACCTGCATTAAGTAATCTAAAACAGCTGGTGAAATTTCCTTTTTATATGTTCGATCTAACGCAATGAGACTTTGAATAAAATAAATTAAAAATTGTTCCCAACTATAAGGGGCTGGATTTTTAGCTTTTATTTCATCAATCAGTGCTTTCAACTGGTCATACTGTCGGCTGTTTGTATATTCTTCAATCCGGTCAAAATATTGATTGAGGTTAGTTTTATTATCTAAAGCCATAATATAGTTAAATTCATCAGTCGATGTATTTAAATTGGTTAAAATGTCATAAAATAAGTCGATTGTAATTATTGATAATCCATTTTCGAAACGTGACAATTGTGAAACAGATAAAGTTTCCCCTGCCGCTTCTTTGAGCGTCATATTCTTACTCTTTCGAATCTTCTTAATCGTTTCTCCAAACATTTATCCACCTACTTTTTGCATATATGCAAATTCATTTATATCCTTATTTTACTTCACTTATACTGAAAGTACAAATAAAATAGAGAGAAGGAATGAGGATGTTTCAGTATATTAAACGCTTTTGGAAAGACAATCTAATTGTAGGATTTCTATTATTTGGTAGCGCCGGATCACAAGCTTTAGCGAGTATGGTGAATGCCCAAGCATTAAATGCATTAATTGAACTAGATTTTGAAGGATTCGTTAAATCGGCCTTACTGATGTTCTTATCTTTTATGGTGCTGCTTGTTTTTGTTTATTTCCAAATCGTGAAACAAACGCAAACGATACAAAAAATGGTTACGGCCATACGTGAAGATATCACGTCTCGTATTGAAGAAACGAGTTATAAAGGCTTCCACGAGAAACAAGTTGGGACCTATATTTCGTGGTTAAGCAATGATATGAATACTCTTGAAGGACAAGGATTTGAGGCTTTATATACTGTTGCAGGTGGTGTTATATCAACGATTACCTCAATCATTGCTCTTTTATTCTTTCACTGGTCGATTGTTGTTTGGAGTTTGATTGCGACGGGCATTACGTTGCTTTTACCCAAAATGTATGAAAAGAGAATGGGCGAAGCACAGCTATTTACGACACAAGAAAATGAACGGTTTTTAAGTACGGCGAACGACGTATTAGGTGGTTTTGACACGTTATTTTCTTATAATTTATTGGATAAAATTACACACGGTATAAAGAATGCATCGAATGCTTTAGCGGATGCGAAGACAAAACAAGCGCATGTCATCGGTAAAGTTGCAATTCTAGGAACATTTGGGAATGTTTTTGGCCAGTTATCTGTGTTGATTTTGACGGGGTGGTTAGCCCTTCAATCGCTCATATCAATTGGTGCTCTGGCTTCAACAGGTGGATTAGCTTCTGTTATCTTTAATTCGATTGGTAATATTACGCAACAAATCGCGACAATTCGCTCGACACAGCCAATTTTTGAGAAGTTTGAAACTATTTCATTTGATGAAAATAGCGGAACAACTTTTCTATCCGAAGTTCAAAAAGGTTTTGAAATCAAAAACCTAAGTTATGCATACGGAGACAAGACTGTTTTAGAACAAATTAATTTTGATTTTGAAATGAAAAATAAATATGCCATCGTAGGGGCAAGCGGTAGTGGAAAAACGACGCTATTAAATATACTGAACGGTAAATTGACAGACTATGAAGGATCAATTACCTTATCCAATCAAGAATTGAAAGAGGTTTCGGGGAGAAATTTACGTGAGAATATTTTGTATATAGATCAAACACCTTATTTATTTGAGGGAACAATTCGGTACAATATTACATTAGGGCAAGATTTCACGGAGGAACAGCTTCAACAAGCAATTATTGATAGTAATCTTGAAGATTTAATTGTGAATTTACCCGCTGGATTAGAGACGTCAGTAGGAGAAGCAGGACGATCATTCTCAGGCGGACAACGACAAAGAATAGCGTTAGCGCGAGGATTAATTAGAGGGAAGACCGTTATTCTAATTGATGAAGGCACATCAAGTTTGGATGAATCAAGTGCTCTAAAGATTGAAGATAGCTTGATAAATAATCCGAATTTAACAGTAATTATGATTACCCATAACCTAAGAGATCCGATAAAAGAACGCTTAGACGGGATTTTGCAGCTTGCATAAAATAATAAAAAACTAGAGCAGCTAAAAGCTTGTTCTAGTTTTTTGTTTAAATGTTATTCTTTTATCACTAAAGGATCTAGTTGTGCTTCGATTGTTTCTAAATCAACATCAGCTTGTAACAGTGATGCAGCAACATATGCACCTTCGATAAGGGCTGTTTCATAAAGTTTAATTTCTTTATCGCTAAATTCCATAGCCATTTCTAAGTTCATTTTGGCGCTTCCTAAATCGTAAAAAGCTAAGATTTTATCCTCTTTAAATTCGTCTAAGACGGCATTGATTTTATCAAAACTTGTTCCAATTTCACCATCTTCTGTTCCACCTGCAGTTTTAACAGTGACATCAGCGGCAACTTGGTCAATTAGCTTTGCAAGCCCAGTAGCAATTTCGTTTACATGTGAGATAATTAACAATCCGTACTCTTTAGCCATCAATAACACCAGCCTCTAATAGTGCTTCAAATAGATAAGCACTTGATTGTGCACCCGGATCAATATGGCCGATTGAGCGGTCACCCAGATATGAGGCGCGACCTTTTGTGGCTTTCATTTCACGAGTACTTTCTAAACTTTCATCGATAACGTCTTGATTAAATGAACCAGCTTTAACACTTTCGATAACTGGCGCCCATTCATCAATCATCGTTTTTTCACCAACATCAGCTTTACCACGCTTTTGGATGGCTTCTAGTCCCGCTTCTAATAATTCAGCCATATCATCGGATTCTTTTGCCTTCTTAGCCATACCCATAAATGCTGATCCATATAGAGGGCCAGATGCGCCACCAACCTTACTAACCAGTGTCATACCAACATCTTTAAAGAAATTAGCTAAGTTATCATAGTCATTCTCAGCAGCTTTTTCTTTAACAGCAGCTGCTCCACGAGTTAAATTACTACCGTGGTCCCCATCGCCAATTGCAGTATCTAATTTATTTAAATGTTCACGGTTTGCGGTAATTTTTTCACCAAAAATTTCGATCCATTGACTAACTTTTTCAATACTTGTCATAAATTACACTTCCTTTTACCAAGAGATAACATCAACTGGTGCATTTAGATATTCTAACCATTTATCGTCTACTAATTTCACTAATGTTAATGATAAACCTTCCATATCAATTGACGTCATGTAGTCGCCAACTTTTCTAAATGACAGACTTAATTTCTCGTCGTCAACTAGTAATTTTTTCACATCATTCATAAATACAAACTGTTCCATAAGAGGTGTTGCACCCATTCCGTTAACTAGAACAGCATATTCTTCACCTTCAGACCATTCAAAGGCTTCTTTTAATTTATCGACCAATTCTTTTGCTAGATCTTTTGAAGGTTGTAGTTTTTCTCTACGATATCCCGGCTCGCCGTGAATCCCGACACCAAATTCAATCTCATCCTCAGCAATTTCAAAACCAGGGCTACCCACTTCCGGGTTCGTTGCAGGACTCAATGCTACACCGATTGATTTTACATTAGGAATTAATTTATCGGCAATTTCTTTAATTTCTTGAAGCGATTTACCTTCTTCTGCAGCAGCACCTAAAATTTTATGAACAAGGACTGTCCCTGCAATTCCACGCTTACCAGCCGTCCATGTACTATCTTCTACGGCGATATCATCATCAACAACGATTGTTTCAACTTCGATATCTTCGAACTCAGCTAATTCTTGAGCCATTTCAAAGTTCATCACGTCACCCGTGTAGTTTTTAATGACTAAAAATACACCTTCACCTTCATCAGCGGCTTTAATACCTTCTAGTACTTGATCGGGAGTAGGAGAGGTAAACATCTGTCCAGCCACAGCTGAAGACAACATCCCTTTCCCTACAAACCCTGCGTGAGAAGGTTCATGTCCACTTCCACCACCACTAACGAGACCAACTTTAGCGTTTTTCTCTACTTTTCTATGAACCACCATTGTTTCTGGAATTCTTTCCACTAACGAATCATACGCAAAGACTAAACCGTTCAACATTTCGTCTACAACTTGATCTGGGTTGTTGATAATTTTCTTCATCTTCATGTCCCCTTTTTTTCATAGTAGTTTTCTAGCGGTCGTACACTGTCATTTTAACGATAACCATCTGTAAACGCAATCATATAGCATGATAGACGGTCTTTTGTACTAATTTGATATTAAATACGAATATAAGAAGAAAAACTTCATAAAAAACCTTATATACATTGTATTTATAATGACTCTGTGGTATAATAGTACGAGTGAGTAATATTTTATATTACTTTCCTTGCTCTTCTGAAATGGAGAGCCATAAGACCAAAAGGAGGTGCAATACGATGGCTAAATATGAAATTTTATACATTATTCGTCCAGACATGGGTGACGATCAAAAACAAGCATTAGTTGAGCGTTTTGATGGAATCTTAACTAACAATGGTGCAGAAATTACAAAATCTGAATACTGGAGCAAAAATCGTAAATTTGCATATGAGATTGAAGATTATACTGAAGGAGATTACTACAAAGTAAATCTTTCAGCTTCAAACACAGATGCAATTGACGAATTCGAACGCCTAGCTTTAATTAGCGATGACATTTTACGTCACATGGTTGTTCGTCTAGAGCATTTAGAAGACTAAGAAGCAGAGAAATGTTTCACGTGAAACATTTTTGAAAGGAGCTTTAGATTGATTAACAATACTACATTAGTAGGTAGACTTACTAAAAACCCTGAATTACGATATACAGGAAGTGGAATCGGAGTTGTATCTTTTTCTTTAGCAGTCGAACGTAATTACACGAATGCTCAAGGTGAAAGAGAAACTGATTTTATTAATTGTGTCGCATGGAGAGGGACTGCAGAAACGTTAGCTAACTTTGCAGTTAAAGGTTCGCTTGTTGGTATTACAGGTAATATCCAAACAAGAAATTACCAAAATAATGAAGGCCGTACAATTTATATAACAGAAGTTGTTGTTGATAACTTCCAAATGCTTGAACCGAAATCTGTTACAGATGGAAGAAGAGGACAAGCAGGCGGCGGTGGCGGTGGACAGCAAGGTAATTATTCAAATACTAACAGTTATGGGAACAATTCGAATACGAACTCTTATAACAACAGTAACAATAATTACTCAAACAATAATCAATCACAACAGTCTAACAATGCTAATACGAATGCAAACAGTAGTACTAACACCAATACATCAAATAATGACAATCCATTTGCGAATGTTGACTTCGGTAGCGTAGATCCATTCAAATCAAATGATGATGTAACGGATATTTCAGATGATGATTTACCGTTTTAGATTTTCACTTATAAAAGGAGGAAAATAATATGGCAGGACGTCGTGGTGGAAAAAGAAGACGTAAAGTAGACTTTTTCGCAGCTAATCATATCGAATATATCGATTACAAAGACGTTGATTTATTAAGCCGTTTTGTTTCAGACCGTGGTAAGATTTTACCTCGTCGTGTAACAGGAACATATGCTAAAAACCAACGTAAAGTATCAGGCGCGATTAAGAGAGCTCGTATTATGGGATTATTACCTTTCGTAGTTGGAGAGTAATAATTACTAATTAATAACATTTAAGCTGAGACCAGAAGAGATTCTGGTCTCTTTTTATATCTTCAGAAGTATCAGGCACCTATATATGAACAAAGATGACTAATGCACTCTGGATAAAACACGTGTATCAACCCGACCTTTCTTTTTTGAGTGTATAACTATTTATCAGGTCCTTATGGGTGTTTCATAATGAATTATACTGGCAGAACAGCGCTATACTTTATATAAGTAGAATAACTTCTATTACTCCAATTCAAATGTTTCTGTATCGTATTTTATTTTCCTATTGTGTTTTACAGAAGAACTTGTCTCAAAATCTTAATACTGTATAAGTAGCAGATGAAACAATGCAATTTAAAATCACTAATATCTATTTATGAAATTCTACATAGTATTCAAAGTTATACAAAAAATAAAATATTTTTCTATATAATCATTTTAAAGATATATAATGATTAATACTCTATTTGAATAGCATTTGATTCACTCCTCTTATCTACCTTCCACTCTTTAATAATGTTCCACATGAAACACTATTAGCGGTTTTATTCATTAATGTAGCAATTTTTATATGAAAATTCATTTTTTCAGAATATCCAAAACACACTGGCGAGAAATGTTCCACGTGAAACATTTTGAAGGGTGTCTAGTGCAATTGTTCCACGTGGAACAATTCAAAAACAGTATCAATCAATCTGGAAAAATGGTTCATAAAATGATAGAATAAGAACAGTATAGAAAAATAAAGGAGTACATATGAAACCATCAAATGGAAAAAGGTTATTACCCTATTTTTCTTTAGAGTCAATTAAAAGTTTAGTAGGTCTAATAATCTGTATACAGATTACGATTGTTATAATCGGAATGCTGTCCACTGTATGGATAGGTTTATTAATTCTGTTTTTATTTATTGTACTGAATTTCTTAACGTATTATTTATATAAACGTACGGGTCGAGATTTAGATCAATACATTTCAAACTTAAGCTATCAGATTAAACGTGGAGAGCAAGAAGCAATCATTAAGCTACCAGTAGGCATCATCATTTATAATGATAACTATGAAATTGAATGGTTAAGTCCGTATCTGCAAACATTCCAAAAAAATAATGAAGAGTCCATGATAGGTCAAAGAGTCTTTGAAGTCTTTCCAGGGATGAAAATTGAAAACGATGAGTTTTTAGAAAATCCGCATATTGAATGGAATAATCGCCACTACAGAATTAGAGTGGAAAAAGACTACAATGTAATCTACCTAGAAGACATTTCTAAATATATGGAAGTTAAAGTAGAGATGGATGAAAGTCGATCAGTTGTGGGTTGGTTATTTTTAGATAACTATGATGAAGTGACAAATGGATTAGATGACCGAGCACTTTCGAATTTTAATAGTTTGATAACGACATACTTATCAAACTGGACAAGACAGCATAATATTTATTATAAACGAATAGGTAACGATAAATTCTTATTACTATTAAGGTATAAAGAGTTAGGTCGACTAGAAGAAGAGAAATTTAATATTGTAGATAATATTAGAGAATACACTTCGAAAAGAAATCTACCACTAACAATCAGTATGGGTCTTTCTTATGGAGAAGTGTCGTTTGTGGAACTAGCGAATTATGCGCAAAAAGATTTAGACTTAGCGCTAGGCCGCGGGGGAGACCAAGCGATTGTACGAGAAGTTGAACAAGATCCACGTTACTACGGTGGAAATACAAACCCAATGGAAAAAAGAACGCGTGTTCGCTCTAGGATGATAAGCGAAGCATTACAAGAGCAAATTAAGCAATCCCCGACAACCTACGTTATGGGCCATAATTATCCAGACATGGATTCAATCGGTTCTGCTTTAGGTATTGCTCGAATAGCTATGATGGTCAATAAAGATGTTAAAGTCGTTATCGATCAGAATAAAATAGGCAATGATATTTCGAATCTATTAGAAGAAGTCATGAAGTATCATGAAACAGCTAAGAATATCATTTCACCAGAAGATGCTTATGATGAAATTACATCAGAAGATTTAGTGGTTTTAGTTGATCACCATAAACCATCGATGTCTATAGCACCTAAATTGATTGATAAATCAAACAAACTGGTCATTATTGATCACCATAGAAGAGGGGATGAATTCCCTAAAAATCCAATTCTAGTTTATGTCGAACCTTATGCTTCATCAGCAGCTGAATTGATTACAGAATTATTCGAATATGTATCAACTGAAGGGAATTCAATCAATCGAATTGAAGCGACGTCCTTACTAGGTGGAATCATCGTTGATACGAATAATTTCAGCCTAAGAACAGGTTCTAGAACTTTTGATGCAGCAAGTTACCTCCAATCAGTAGGAGCGAATACAACGACAATTCAGCGTATTCTAAAGGAAGACCCAGAAAACTTCATTAAACGAATGAGTATTATTGAAACATTTGAATTTGTAGCAAAAGGGATGGCTGTTGCAAGTGGGCAAGACGATGAAATGATGCGTCAGGTAATGGCTGCTCAGACAGCTGATACAATGCTATCGATGTCAGAAGTTGAATCCTCATTTGTTATTATACGAATTGATGAAGAAACGATTGGTATAAGCGCACGAAGCTTAGGTACGGTAAATGTACAACGAATTATGGAAAAATTAGGTGGAGGCGGACATTTAACGAATGCTGCTACACAAATTAAAGACAAGAGCGTTCAAGAAGTTCGAGAAATGCTCATTGAAACGATTATTGAATCAACAAAATAATGATACTTTAGAAGGGTGAATAGAATGGAAGTTATTTTATTAAAAGATGTTAAAGGTACAGGTAAAAAAGGCGAAGTTCACAAAGTCGCTGCAGGATATGCACAAAACTACCTGATTAAAAATGGTTTAGCGAAAGAAGCAACGAATGCTGCTAAGAGTACTTTGAAAGCTCAAAAGAAAGCTGATGCTAGAGAGCAACAAGAAATTCTTGAAGAAGCGAAAAAACAAAAAGAAATCTTAGAAGAGAATCCTGTTGAAATTCGTGAAAAAGCATCAGATGATGGCCGTTTATTCGGATCAATCACAACAAAGAAAATTGCAGATGCCATTGAAGAGCAATTGGATATTAAAGTAGACAAACGTAAAATTACTCAGAAAGTTCCAATGCGTTCATTAGGAACTCAAACGGTAGAAGTAAAGTTACACAATAAAGTAACAGCTGCCTTAATCGTACGTGCGTTAGGTCTAAACGAAGAATAAAATAATAATTATTCAAATACTCTCGTTCAGCTTAAAGAACGAGAGTATTTTGGTTCTTTGTCAAACATACTAAGATTAGTAGTGTAATATCCACGACGGTGGTA
>CAMYQS010000025.1 GCA_947296835.1 uncultured Atopostipes sp. | reverse complement strand
GACCATAACATAGAGGTCAAAGTAGAAAATTCCGAACAACATTGAGACAAAGGTTGGTATGCCGATACTGTTTAAAATTAGATTCACTGACTCTTTATACGTGGTAATCGTAGTTAAGTGTCCTTTTTTGGTTAGGTATAGTAAAAATGCGGATCCAAAAACCAAAAAGAGCAACATAAAGAGCAAGAATGCACTAATTAATAAGGAGAATAGTAATACGATTAGAACGCGGTTCTGGTTGAACCACTGACGATTAATTTCCTCTACTACTTGATCTTGTGTTTCCATTTCACCAAAAGAAACATCTCTCGTATAAAGCACAGTAGCTATCGGTAAACCTTCTTCACCTAAAACCAACTGATTCTCTTGAAATGCGATAAAGTTTGGTGATAAAATCTGGGTTTCTTGCTCATCCATCGATAAGCCACCCACAACTTCTCCATGTTCGTTTTCAATATGAAACGGCTCAGGAATCGTCATTTGTCCTTCATTAACGTCTACTTTCTGGAGTTCCTTAACGACTTGATCGTCAACCAACTTTCCAGCAGTTGGATAATATTCCTCTAGTGGGAATGAATCCATTTCAGCATAATTTAGGGTTACTGGAATAACCATCAGCGCGTTTAAAAATAGGATGACCACAATAATCATCAGCCAGTTTAGCTCAAAGCGATTTCTAAAAGCTTTTAATGGTGTCCAAATACTTTTTACATAATTTAATGGAAATACATTAGTTTTCAAGTTCATCGTCCTATCCTACTCATCTTCTACAGTATAAAATTAACCTTTCGTACCACCAGCAGTTAAACCAGATACAAAGTGCTTCTGTAAGAAGAAGAACAGTACTGAAATTGGTAAAGCAATTAGAATTGCTCCTGCCGCGAACAGTGTAACACGTTGCTCACGTGGGTTGTTAATGAATTGTTGTAATCCAATCGCAACCGTATATTTTGCTGGTGTTCTTAGAATAAATCGTGCAAGCATGAACTCGCCAAATGGTGTCATAAATGCCCATAGAGCTTGTACTGCTACCATTGGTCGAACTAAAGGTAATACAATCTGCCAGAAAGTACGTAGATGTCCTGCACCGTCTAAACGAGCTGACTCATCTAAATCAATTGGAACAGTATCAAAGTAACCCTTCATTAACCAAGTGTTCATTGGAATCGATCCACCCACATAAATAAAGATTAGGAATGCGTGTGTATCTAATCCCCCTACTAATAGAGCCATAATGTAAAATGCAGTTAAGGCTGCTGTTGTAGGAACCATTTGTACTATAATAAAGAATTTTAATGTCGATTTCTTACCAATGAAACGGTAGCGACTATAGGCATAGCCTGCTAATGTAATGATTGAAACTTGAATCACCATTGCAGACAATGCGACTTTAAGTGTATTTAGATACCAAGTACCATACAAGGTCTCACTAAATAATCGTTTAAAGTTGTTCATAGTAAATGGACCGTCAAAGTTTAAATCAAATGCCATTAAGTTACCTGCTCTAAACGCAGATGTAATGGTAATTAATAGTGGATAAATAATAATCGCACTAAAAATGATTAAAAACGCATAGGTGAAAAACTTTGGCCAAAAATCTTTAATTTTTCTTTTCTTTTTGTTTTGTGACATCATCCTCAATCCTCCATTTCAAATGCACTCGAGCGGTTAAAGATGATTAACGAAATCACAATAACAATCATTGAAATAATCAACGTTATCGCTGCCGAGATGTTATATTGTGGCGATTGACCGGTTGTTAATTTATAAACCCATGAAATAAGGATATCCGTTGAACCGGCGTTGTTCCCTAAACTTCCTGGTCCACCTTCGTTAAATAGGTAGATCATTGAGAAGTTATTAAAGTTTCCAGTATATTGTGTAATGAAGATTGGTGCTGCTACAGATAAGATATGTGGAAACGTAATATAATTAAATTTCTGCATTGTTGAAGCACCATCAATAGCGGATGCCTCATACCATTCAGATGGAATAGATTGTAAAATCGAGGTCGTTAAAACATAAATATACGGGAATCCTAACCAACCTTGAATACCGATAAGCGCAACTTTTGTCCAGAATGGTTCTATTTTCCATGCAATAGATGGAATATCGAAGAATGGAATAAAGTTATTGATAAACGGAATAACCTGTGTATTAATTGCTCCTGCACTCGGGTTAAACATGTTCGAGAACGTTAAGATTGTGATGAACGCTGGTACTGCCCAAGGTAATAGCAAAATCACACCAAAGAACCGTTTCCCTTTGATAAACGGCTGATTCATAACCATCGCTGTTAGAATACCTAGACCGATTTGTAAAGTTGTCGCCGCTAATGTCCATATCACTGTCCAACTTAGAACAGACATAAACGTGTCACGGTATGTACTTAATACAAATATTTTTTGAAATGTTTCTAAACCAGTCCACTGAATCAGTGATGCTGGAGGGATATTATTGAAGTCATAGTTTGTAAACATAATTAAAATCGTAACAACTACCGGGAAAATAATAGCGAATAGCATAATGATGTATGCCGGAATCGTCAATAAATATGGGAATCCATTCTCATACACGTTTACAATAACAGATTTTGCCGAACGGTTAACTTTGTCCGGTGTTATTGCATTAATTTTAGCCACTCGATTTGCATCGTACAGCTGGACCACATAGAAGAAAAGGAACACAACGATAACAAGTATCTGTAGAACCCCTTCAATCATTAAGAAAAGTGAATGGTCTTCTCTTGGAGTTGTCCCCAACGTTACTAGACCATGAAGCGCACCTGTTCCCCAACTAAAAAACTGGACAAGAAACACTGCAAAAACAGCTAGAAATACAATCCCTTTAAATATTTGTTTGTTATAAAATTGTCCTCCACCAGGAAGAATCGAAAAGAGCGTTGCTTTTCTAATATTCTCTTGATCCTTTTTGGTAAAATCCTCTTTCTTTTTTGTAGCTGCAGTACTTTCCACTGCAATCAACTCCTTCATTTTTAAAAAATAACTTCTAGTAAATAAAAATGATTCAGCAGTGATAGGAAATCATCTGCTGAATCATTCCGCTAGTCGTCATTCAACATGAACTTTATTTATTCTTTTAATGAAATACTATTATATGTCTTTTAATATTTCTGTTCAATGTTATCTGTAATAGTTTGTACTGCGTTGTTTGCTGATTCTTCAGCAGTTTTGTTTCCTGATACTGCGTCAAACATCATTGTTTCAGCACCAACCCATACTTCTGCCATTTCTGGAATGTTTGGCATTGGAACAGAGTTTGAGTATTGCTCAACTACTGCCACAGCTAATTGATTTTCACCAGCTTCTACAATAGACTCACGTACTGCTTGGTTAGCTGGTACTTCACTATTGAATTCGTGTAATGCTTCCATGTTTTCTTCGTTAGTAATGTAGTCTAACCATGCTTGAGCTGCTTCAGCATTTTCAGAGTATCCTGAGATAACCCAGCCTTTACCGCCACCGAATGGCTCGTATGCTTCACCGTTAGGTAGAGTTGGGATTGCTGCTGTTGCAAAGTTCATGTCAGCAAATGATGCTGCACTCCATGGTCCACCAATGATTGCTGCTGCGTTACCGTCGATAAATGTTTGTTCAACAAAACTTCCTGCACTTGTTGCATCTAACATTCCTGCTGGCCAAATATCGTACCAAGTCGATGCATAGTCGATAGCTTCGATTGCACCTTCGTTGTTTAATCCAATATCTGATGTGTCAGTACCGTCTTGACCAAATACGTATCCACCAAATCCTGAAAGTAATCCATACGTACTGTAGAAGTCTACAAAGTTAGCTAAGAATGCTGTGTTTGTACCCGCTTCGTTTGCGTAATCGTATGTATCATCTTCTGCTAATGCTTCTAATTCTTCAAATGTAGCTGGTGCTGCATCTAATAAATCAGTGTTGTAGTACATGATTAATGCTTCGATAACGTAAGGTGATCCGTAGATTGTACCTTCCATTGATACTTGTTGCTCATCTGTAGCGTCGTAACGTCCGTCATCTGCTAATGTTACTTCGGTTAAGTGACCTTGTTGTCCTAAACCACCGATACGGTCGTAAGGTGATAACATAACGTCTGGAGCTAATCCTGCAGGACCATCTAATGATAAAGCATCTAGTGACTCAAACATGTCACGCTCGATAACTTCAACAGATACGCCTGTTTCTGCTTCGAAAGCTTCAGCTTGTTCAGTTATAAAGCTAATGTAGTCTGGCCCAACTGAAACTTGTAAATCTCCACCTAAATCTCCAGCAGTCTCACCTGAATCTTCAGTTGTATCGTCTGATCCACCGGTATCTGGGGTGTCAGCTGTATCTGTATCGCCACCTCCACATGCTGCTAATAATAGCGCAGTTGATGCTGTAACGATACCCATTGCATATTTTTTCCAATTTGTCTTACTCATTTACTTACTCCTCCTATAAATATAATGTAAGTGTTTACAATCATATTATTCCATAATTCGGCTAGTATTGCAACCGTTTTCGTAAACTTTTCGTAACATTTTGTTAAATATTAGAATTCTCATTCTGTCTTCATTTTACAAAAACGTTATGAACGTGTGTATATCAGTGTTTCAGAAATGAATTTCAAAAATACTCCTGAAAAATAAAATGTTAGTTTAATCTTTTTATTAAACTTTAACGTTTTGAATAACCATTCCTAAGTTATTCGCAAGAGATTCTAAATCTCTTGATTGACTGCCTACTCCATCCATCGTCATATTAATTTGTTCAACAGATGCTACAGTTTCTTCTACACCCGCAGCTGATTCTTGCGATAGCGACGCAATTTCTTCTATTAAGCTGTGCATTGAATGACTTTGGTGTTTAATGGCTGAGAGGTTGTTAACCATTTCTTCATTTCGCTTCTCTAATTCATTAATTGAACGTGTAATTTCAGCGATATTTTGATCAGCCGATTGGATTTGTACCGTGCCTTCATCAACAGCTTTATTCACATCTTCTAATGAGCGAGTAACGTTTTCTGCTTCATCTTGGACATTTTTTACATATGTCGTAATTTCTGTTACCGATTCCGCAACACCTTCAGCTAGTTGACGTACTTCTTCTGCGACAACCGCGAAGCCTAAACCATGTTTCCCTGCACGCGCAGCTTCTATAGACGCATTTAGCGCCAATAAGTTTGTTTGCTTCGCAATTCGTTGAATAATATCAATTAATTTTGAAATTTCATCGGTTTGCTTATTCAGTTTTTCCATTTGTAAAACAGAAGTCCCTACAATTTCATTAACAGTTGTCATTTTTTGTGTCGACAGCCCCATTAATTTTGTACCGTTATGGGCTTGTTCTTTAATATCTACCGACTCTTGTTTAATTTCTTGACCATGCTCTAATGTATCGGTTGTTGTTTCTTCAAAACGATTCATTTCAAGCGTCAAGTTGTTCGCAATATTCGCCTCAGATTCCGCTCCAGTCGCTAACTCGTGCATTGTCGCACCAATTTGTTTCGTTCCTGTTTGAGCTTCTTCTCCGATTCGTGTAAATTCTTGACTACTTTGAATCAATAAATCAACCGCAGACGTGATGTTATTCATCGTATGCTTTAATTTTTCTTGCGTTATGTTCAGCGAATACGCCAACTGCCCCATTTCATCTTCTGTTTCAATTTTCAGGGGTTCCATTGTGAAATCCTCGTTTGAAATGGCATCTAATCTTGTATTCATTTCACGAATTGGTGTGGTGATTGAGCGTGCTGTATAGAGTGAAATAAAGACCGAGAATGCTACCGCAATAGCACCTAGCACCAATACAATAATCAAGGATAGATCTTGTGCTTGGATAACAGACTGCCCGCTGGTTTCAACTTCATCTTGAACAGCTAAAATGTTTTCGTTATAAATACGTAAAACCATTTCACGCATGGGCTTCAGTCTCTTCATATTCGAGTTCGCAATTAGCCCATTTCCGACTAGCATTTCTGCAATGACCGTCGTCTCAATACTATCTGTCCACTCTTGTGATAAAGCTATAGCTTCCTCCATTTGTTCATTTGACGATACAGCGAGAACTTCTTGCTCTAACATTTGACCTGCTGCAGTTAGCTCTTCAAATTCATTGGCCCGTTGTTCATTACCATCCGCTATATACTCTAAAACGACTTGGCTACGGTCTTTGAAGTTATCGACTAACTCTTGCGTTTTCATCATCGCAGGGAGTTGATCTTGGATAACTAAATTCGTAGCGGTTCTCGCTTGTGAAGCGGCAAAGGCAGACACACCAATAATAATGATTGTGAATAAAATAACGGCTGAAAAACTCGCAATCATTTTATGCAGGATACTCTTAAACTTAAAACCTTCCTTCAATTTTTTAGTGGCTGATTTTTTCACTAACGTTGTCTTATCAAAATCTCTTTCGTTTGTTACTTCCACTTTTACCATTTATACAACTCTTTCTATTAAAATTTCATCTCCTAATGAACGTTTAGTTCTTGAACAGCTGTGGTAAAAATCGAGAAACCGTTTCTTTCTAATTTTAACTTGCCATTTTCATGATCGGCTAAGTAAGAAAATACCGGCTTCACAATTTCTGGTAACAAGATTTCAACATCTTGTTTATTTTGGCTAAAGTAAAACATAAGTTGTTGCCCTTCAAATGTACGTGTGAAGCCAATAACGTCTTCATCATCGCGTACATCGGACCATTCCGTTAAACCATAACTTAAAATTGGCTGATATTTTTTGCGGAAAGCGATTAGATTTTTCATAAACTGATGCATGGTTTTATCTTGTTCAGCTTCATCCCAAATCATACACTTACGACAATCTGGATCATGGTAGCCATCAATTCCAATTTCTGTTCCATAATAGATACATGGCGTACCTTGTTGTGTGAACATAAAGGCTAAAATTGATTTCACAAGATCCTTGTCATCGTATGCTTTTGTCAGCAATCTTGCTGTATCGTGTGAATCTAACAAGTTGAATTGTACTTCGTTTGTTTGTTGACGATAAAGCATCTGCTGTTGATTTAAGCCATAGATCATTTCAGTTGGTGTTACAATCTTACGTAGGAAATAATCTTCAATTTTTTCCGTAAATACATAGTTCATAATTGCATGAAACTCGTCGCCCTCTAACCATTTCTGGCCTGAGTGCCATATTTCTCCAAGAATATAGATATCTTCTTTTTCGGCCACACAAGCTGCATAGAATTCTTTCCAAAATGCATGGTCTACCTCGTTCGCTACGTCTAAGCGCCAGCCATCAATATCAAATTCACGGATCCAATACGTCGCAATATTTAATAAGTGCTCTTTTACTTCTGGGTTAGCGGTATTTAGCTTCGGCATATGTCCGGCGAAAGCAAAGGCCTCATAGTTTAGATCGTACATTTCATTCATTTCATTCGGCTTCAGATGATTATAATCTGGCACCGGGAATGAACGAATATGGAACCAATCTTTATAACGTGACTGTTCTTGATTTTTTAGAACATCTTGCCACTGAACAGAGTCATATCCAATATGATTAAAGACCGCATCTAACATCACTCGAATACCGCGACTGTGCGCTTCTTCAACTAACTGTTTGAATGTTTCTTTATCACCAAATGCTGGGTCAATCTCCATATAATCCGTTGTATCATATTTATGATTTGTCGGTGCAATAAAGATTGGTGTTAGATACAGACCATTGATACCTAAATCATCTAAATAATCTAAGTTATCAATGATACCTTGTAAGTCCCCACCATAGAAATCATCTTGACCTGGGTGTTCCTTACTTCCCCATGGTAAAACATCTTCTGGATCATTTGATGTGTCTCCATTCGCAAAACGCTCTGGGAAAATTTGATACCAAACCGTTTCTTTAACCCACTGTGGAGATTTGAATCGGTCTACTTCATGGAAGAAAGGAAGTCTGAAATAGTAGTTAACCTCTTTCAAGAATAGTTCCTCCATGGGATAAACACCACGATCGCAATAGAAAACTTCCGTGCTATCTTTACCTATTACATGAAATCCATAAGCTAAACGCTTCGTATCTACAGTTGTTTCAACTGCCCAATAATCATGAAGATGCGTTGTCGCAATTTTCTTCATTGGTATTCCTTCTGTATACCAGTTGTCAGTATAGAGTTTATAAACCTCTCCGCCTAATAAATTAACGGACTTTACATCGCCTGCTTTGGTGCGTAGTCGAATAAATACTCGATTTTCCTCGTAGAGATAAGCAAATTCACTTTCAGGACGGTGATACAAAGATGCTGTATCCATAAAAAACTTCCTTTCGTCATTATAATCATTATATTTGTAATATACTTTTATATGTATGCATACGGTTGCATTACTTTAAACCGTTTTCAAATTATAGCAAGTGATCCATTATAATGCAATCCCATATAAATGACTGACAAAAGACCCTACTTTATAAAACAGCGCCAACAATGCACTGAGTGCGCTTACATCGAACTCGTTATTCTTTTTTCGTATACCGATTTGTTGAATCTTCCCATTTTAGCCATATGGTATTGAAGATTTTTCCTTTTCAGGAATGGTCATAGTACATATCGGCTGAAATGAAAAACATTTTAGTTGTTGTGGCATTTCTGTTTAAAAAAGTTTTCACATCTAAATTGAGTTATATCGTGTTTTGGGTAAATAAAAAAACGTCTGTAGAAATAATACAATCTCTACAAACGTTTTATAATGATGCGCATAAGAAGACTCGAACTTCCACAGGGATACTTCCCCACCAGCCCCTCAAGCTGGCGCGTCTACCATTCCGCCATATGCGCTTAAATATTTCACTGCAAAAAATATAATAACAGTATTTTAGAAAAGTGTCAATTTTTTATGTATTCCTTTAGCTAGCAACTTTGAAATTTACAACATCTCTACATAATCTACACATTTATTTTTACATTCATTCTCTATAATGAAATCAGAATAGAAATCGTTCAACAGGATGCTATCCTTTTTAACTTGTGTAAAACAAAAATTCTAAAGGAGTGTTGTGTATGGTGAAGTTCATTCATGCAGTATTGGGGGAAAAATTGATAACGGTGGATGTAAAGAAATTAACGCATCGAGTTATCCCACCAGGTGCACCCACAAACTCCTCCCGAATAGAAAGGGTATGGTGATCCTACTATCTCGGATCTATCCGTTAAATAGTAACTCCTAATATAATACCCTAAAAAATAGAAAAACCCCCTTTTTCCGAAGGGGGCTTTTCTCTGTAGAAAGGAGATGATTAAAAATATGAAAAGTAAATTAGTTATATTCACTAACTCTTACTTCACTTAGAATGATAACGCATTCTGAAAACGTTGTCAATATAAAAAGTGAATATATTTTTAACTTCGACACTTCTATTATACGCATAAGTATCAATAGGCCATGTTCTTCAAGCGTTTACGCCCATTTAAAATAAATTTATTTTTACATGAATGACAGACAAATTTTTTCAAGTTAAAGCGCCGTTTTCGATAAAATTTATTTTGGCAGCCTGAACACTCGTATTCCCATCTTAAAAGATATTCCTCTTCGACTTCTAGCGATGGGGTAAAACGTAGAGCCCCTACTTGATCCATTAATTCTTTGAAATCTCGATCCCCATGGCGATAGCCTCTTCCTTCTATATGTAAATGATAATGACACAATTCATGCTTAATAATTCCTTCTAAAACCTCTTCATCAAAAGATTCAAATACTTTCGGATTGAAATCTAAATTGTGTGTATTTAAATGGTACCTTCCACCTGTTGTACGTAATCGTCGATTAAACGTCGCCTGGTGTTCAAAATGTTTATTGAAATATTTCAGTGAAATCTGTTCCACTAATACTTGTAATGCTATTTCTTTCATTGAGTAATCACCTATACTTTTATTATTCCTACTTCTTTATATTATTGCCCTACTTGTCTTAATAGTTCTTCTGCAGATATTCCATATAATTTCGCCACTGCAATTAAATTAGACGTACTTGGATCAGATTCGCCTCGTTCCCATTTGGATACCGATTGACGACTGACACCCAATGCTTCGGCTACAAATTCTTGTGTCATTTTTATTCGAACTCGATTTTCTCTCAAAACTTCTCCTAACGACAAGCGAATCTGTTTTGACTCTTCTCTCTGTTCTCCGGAACGTAAATATTTCAGTAACATACGGAATAGTAAGAATACTAACGAACCACCAACGATAATTTTAATTAACCAGAAAAATATTAAAATTACACCAAAACTCATTTTGAACGCCTCCTTCAATTATTGCCTCAAGTATATAAAAAATGCAGAGGTGCGACCAGCACGTATCACGCAACTTTCAGTTGCATGTTGGTTGCATCGCTATTCATGCACTTTTTAGATTAACCCAAGTGCTCTTAAATAATTCGAGTTATTCTACTATCTTCAAAATTTCATTTTTTTGAAGAATAGAGTGTCTAGATTATATTGTTCCTTCAAACTTATCGTTCTATCTCATTTTACAAAAAAATTACAAACCTACTGGAAAAATTACTATTCTGGTCGCTTTTTTCATTTTAATGATGCCTAGTCAATCTTTCTCAGATTGTTGGACGCACTCGCGGTTTTAAACTAGACTCCTAATACTGGACACTCAATATT
>CAMYQS010000024.1 GCA_947296835.1 uncultured Atopostipes sp. | reverse complement strand
ACTCAAAAACGCTCGATACAACGCCACAACAATTTAGTAAAGATGCAGAAGTTCGCGATTCAATGATCACAGATGGATGCTACGTAGCGGGTAAAGTCGATCATTCGATTTTAAGTCGAAATGTGAAAGTAGGAAAAGGTAGTGTGATTAAAGACAGTGTGATTATGCCAGGTGCTGTCATTGGTGAAAATTGCCATATCGAAAAAGCCATAGTGGGTGAAAATGCTGTGATTTATGATGAAGCAAAAATCGTCGGTAAAATTGGCGAAATCGCGGTAGTTGGTAACGAAGAAAAGGTAGGAGGATATGAGGATGAAAACTAGAATTGCGGCCATCTTAAATTTCGTAGAAGAAGACGATAAATTATTACCACTGACAAGAAGACGTCCGATTGCTTCCTTACCATTTGCTTGTCGTTATCGTTTAGTTGATTTTCCGTTCTCAAGCCTAACGAATGCAGAAGCTCGTTCGGCCGCTTTATTCATTTCAGGAACAGGGCGTTCACTTTATGACCATATCCGTTCGGGTATTACGTGGGGATTAGATAACCCTGCTGGTGGGGGAGTCTTTACCCATTCACAATTAGACTTGAAGTCTAAAGTGGGTGAAGGTAGAGAGTTTAAATCAAACTATTACCGTGACCATGCGAATTATTTAAACCGGTCAAAAGCAGAATATGTTGTCATCACAGGGTCAAGAATTGTAGCGAATGTTCAAATTGATTCAATGTTGAAACACCATCTACAAAAAGAAAGTGACATTACAATTGCATATAAGAAAGTACAACGAAGTGTCCTTAAAGAAGATACAACCTACTCATTTTATGATTTAGATGAAGCCAATGGATTTTCTATTCTTGATGTCTCTCCATTACAAGAAGTTGCGGATGATTCAGAAACAGTGGCATTTGGTTTAGATTTCTTACTAGCTAAAAAAGAAGTGGTTTTAGACTACTTACGTGAACTAGAAGAAAAAGATTTAGCTGTTTCGGTTCAAAATATTGTACGTTTAGCATTGAAAAGAAACCATGTTAAAATTGATGCGTATGAGTATACGGGGTACATGAAGCCGATTGAAGATATTCGTAGCTACTTCGAAGCGAATATGGATATGTTGGATAAGGATAACTTTAATGCATTATTCTTCCGTGAGTCACCCGTTATTACAAAAACGAAAAACTCAGCACCAACATATTATGGGAAAGAATCGATTGTTAAAAATTCATTATTCGCAAATGACAGTGAAATCTACGGTACAGTTGAACATTCACTAGTCTCTAGAAAAAATAAAGTATGTGAAAAAGCCGTTGTTAAACATTCAATTATTTTACAAAGCTGCTTTATCGATGAAGATGCTTATATAGAGTATGCTATTCTAGATAAAAACGTCGTTGTAGAAAAAGGTGCGAAGTTATGTGGGACACCTGAAGATCCATTAGTCGTACCGAAAAATGCACGAGTTCTATCAACTGGCGAGATTGTGGAAGGATGAGCGCCATGAAGTTATTATTTGCTGCGACAGAATGTGCGCCATTTTTTAAAACAGGTGGACTAGGTGATGTACTGGGTGCATTGCCAAAAGAACTGGCTAAAAAGGGGCATGAGGTATGTGTTGTATTACCTTACTTTGTGCAACAAGTGCCAGATAAATTTAAAGCTGATTTAGAAGATGTGGCACAATTTACCGTGCAAGTCGGATGGCGTGAAGAATTCTGTGGCATTAAACAATTAGTAAAAGATGACGTAACATATTATTTCATCGATGCATTAAAATATTTTGATCGTGATGCTCTCTATGGCTTCGACGATGACGCAGAAAGGTTTGCTTTTTTCCAACTTGCGGCGATTGAAATGCTAGAAATCGTTGACTATATTCCAGATATATTCCATGTAAATGATTGGCAAACATCTGTGATCCCAGTGTTGTTGAAAGATAAATATCAGTGGAAAAACAAACTAAAAGATATTAAAACAATTTTAACGATTCATAACATTATGTTCCAAGGTGTCTATGACCAAATTGTATTATCAGATTTATTCGGAATTGGTTATGATGCATTTCATCATCGCGGTCTAGCGTATCACGGGAATGTGAATTTCTTAAAAGGTGGGATTTACTACGCTGATTTAGTGACGACTGTTAGTCCGAATTACGCGGATGAAATTAAAACCCCAGAATTTGGGATGGGTCTACATGAAGATTTACAAAATGTGGATTATAAGCTTGTGGGACTATTGAATGGCATTGACTATGATACTTATGACCCAGAAACTGACCAAACGATTCCAGCAACCTTTACGGTAGATGATCTATCTGGAAAAGCAAAAAATAAAGCCGCTCTACAAAAACGAGTAGGCTTACCAGAAGACCCAGAGATTGCATTGATCGGTGTTGTGACGAGGTTAGATGAACAAAAAGGGATTCAATTGATTCTAGATAGTATGTATGAATTGATGAGCTACCGTCACGTTCAAATAGTATTACTAGGAACAGGTAAACCTTATTACGAAGAAGGTTTTGAACATTTTAATCAAGAATACCCAGATAAATTTAAAGGGATTATTGATTTTGATGTCGACTTAGCACAATTGATTTATGCTGGATGTGATATGTTCTTGATGCCATCTGCATTTGAACCCTGTGGACTAAGTCAGATGAACTCGATGCGTTATGGAACCTTACCCATTGTCCATGAAACAGGGGGGCTAGCAGATACTGTAGAGCCATATAATCATGAGACGATAGAAGGTACGGGATTCAGTTTTTATGATTTCACAGATGCAACAATGCGTAAAGTTATCGACCACGCTTTATCGGTTTATTATGATTACCCAAAACAATGGGAGCGATTAATCAAACAAGCGATGAGTGAAAACAACAGTTGGGAACATGCAACTGACAGGTATATTGAACAATATGAGCAATTAGTGTAAAGAATAAAAAACGTCATGCCTATAAAAGGGATGACGTTTTTTTATTATAAATTATTTTGTTTGTTGTCTAATTTCATCGAGTACTTCATGGACTTGTTTAGCTAATGCCCACCATGTATTTAATGTTTCTTTACTGTCATCTGAATCAAAGTCATTCATCAGATCTGCAAAAGCATCCGCTTCCCATAATAATGGGTTATCAGCAGGTTTGTCTAACTTTATCTTATCTATTTCACCCGTTCGTGCATCCATTTTAGCCGCTTCTGCAAGGCCAGTAATTCCATCAAACACAAGCGTATAATCTGGACCGTAAACTTCTGATTTATGAATAGAGGTATTAATCTTTCCGTAATGAAGTGTGACATCAAAATTATCGTATCTTAAGATAGCAGTCCCTTTACCGTCAACACCCGTTTGGACTTTCTGATGGAAGGCGTGAACACTATTCGGCTTTCCGAACCAGTGAATCGCAGCATAAATGACATAGATTCCTAAGTCATTTGCAGCCCCACCATCAAACTTCGTTGAAAAGATAGCAGGTTCTTCACCATTTAAGACATTATCATAACGAGAAGAGTATTTGCTAAATGTTAGTGAAGCACCATAAATTTCTGGCAATTTTTGTATTTCTTTAGTTGCTTTAATAAAGTTCGGTTCAAAAATATGTCTAGCTGCTTCGACAACCATTTTATTTTGCTCAACAGCTAAATGGATTAATTCATCCCAGTCTGAAAAAGAGGTTACCATAGGTTTCTCTACAATCGCATGTTTTTGATGTTTTAAGACTTCTTTTGCTTGTTCGAAGTGAAGACTGTTTGGCGATGCAATATAAATGACGTCAATATTTGAGTCATTCAAAAAAGCATTCCAATCGGTATAGATTTTATTTGCAGAAACTTTATCTTTAAAAGCAGATGCTTTTTCCTCAGTACGTGAATAAACAGCTTCTAAGCTATACTTGCCACTTAACACTGCAGCTTCAATAAATTGTTCGGTAATCCAACTTGTTCCGATCGTTCCTAATTTTAATGTTGTCATCGTTCGGCCTCTTTTCATTTCATTCTAATTTTATTATAGCGGAGATGAAAAATATCGCAATGATTGTGCTAGGAATTGTTTCATTCGAAGAATAGAAAAATCCTCCTAAAGCACTAGGCTTTAAGAGGAGCTTTAAAGTTATATTTGATGGTTACGCGATTAGTCCAAAGTAGGCCATAACGAGTACACCAACTACAATTCGGTACCAACCAAATGCAGTGAAGTCATTATTTTGAATATAACCAATTAAGAATTTAATTGCGAATACCGACACGATAAATGATACAACACTTCCAACTAATAAAACAACCAGTTCTTCAGGTGTAAAATTAAAACCAAACCCAAGTAACTTGATTAAACTAGCTCCAAACATAACTGGAATCGACATAAAGAATGAGAACTCAGCCGCAACAGGTCGAGCTGTACCGACTAAAATACCACCCATAATTGTTGAACCTGAACGAGACGTCCCAGGAATAAGGGATAAAATTTGGAAGAGTCCAACTGTAAATGCATTCTTGTAAGAGAAACCTTTCCAGTCTTCGATAGGCATTTTACGTGTTTTGTTCCAACGCTCAATTAAGATAAAGGCCACACCATAAACAATTAACGTAACCGCAACGGTTTTCCAATTATAGAAAATTTCGGTTATTTTATCTTCAAATAATACTCCGATAATTCCAACGGGTATAATCCCGATAATGACTTTAGCCCAGATATTCCAAGTTTGCTTTTCCGCTTCATAGGTGGGTTGCGTAAATGGATTCAAGCGTTTGAAGTAAACTAAAATAACGGCTAGAACGGAAGCTAATTGAATAACGACAAAATACATTTCTTTGAAATCAGCGGATTGATTTAAAACTAAAAACTCATCGACTAAGATCATGTGACCTGTACTACTGATTGGTAGCCATTCGGTAATACCTTGCACAATTCCTAAAATAATTGATTTTACTATTTCTGCTAACAAGTGTTTTCACTCCTAGTTTAATCTTTTACTTGCATATCATACTCTATAATAATATAAATGCCAAAGGTTTTTTAGAAGACTTTGGTCTGAAATCCATTTCATCAAGAGACTTGCTTCTATTATAAGCTAAGTGAAAATATTCAAAATAAAATATAATTTGCAATTATACTGTCTATTAATGGTTAAATGACCTGACTTTTATTATAATAGGGATGTAGAAGAAAAAAACGAAAGTAGGAGGACAACAAATGGCACTTTTTGACTTTTTGAAAAAAGGAAACAATAAAGATGTAGAGCTGTACAATCCTGTTGATGGTGAAGTTATTCCAATTGAAGAAGTAGCAGATCCAGTTTTTTCTCAAAAAATGATGGGTGATGGATTTGGTGTGCAACCGAATAATGGTCAAGTTTACTCACCAATTAACGGAAAAGTAACATCGGTATTCCCAACGAAACATGCGTTAGGTTTGGAAGCGGACAACGGTGTTGAAGTACTTGTGCATATTGGTATCGATACAGTTGAGCTTGAAGGTGGGCCTTTCGAAATTCATGTAAGTGAAGGGGATAAAATTGCTCCGGATACATTACTTGCATCAGTTAATTTAGATGCAGTAAAGGAAGCAGGTAAAGGTAACACAGTCATCATTGTATTCACAAATATGGATGCAGTTGACAACTATACATTATCTAAAACAGGCATATCCAATCATGGTGAAACTATTGGAGAAGTTACGTCAAAATAATTTTTAAATAATAGAACCGCTAAATTAGGCATGCATCCTAGTTTAGCGGTTCTTTTTATATTCAGCTTGGAAATACTCTAAAATATAAAACGCTGAATGGCGTCAGTTTTAAAACTGAGCCACTCAACGAGTATTCATTTCAAAAATATATTAAAAGTTATGCACACAGACAACTTCTGGTCCTTCGACATCTTTTTGTAGAAGTCTTAGCATACCCGTGTCTGTATCGCGTTCAAATAATGTTAAGTTATCTGAGTCTTGGTGACCGACAACTGCAAAGTTCTCAGATGGATCCAAGTTAAAGTCTCGTGGCGTCTCACCTTCTGTACTTGCGTAGTCTACTAAAGTCAGGCGACCCATGTCATCTGTGCGGAAAATGACGATTGAGTTGTGGCCACGGTTCGATGCGTAAACAAAATCACCATCGCTTGATACGCGAATCGCTGCACCACTGTTGAACTCTGTGTGTTCATTCGGGATAGTTGAAATGGTTTGATCCATTTCAAATTTACCAGTTTTAGCGTCGTATGTTAAAACAAGTACTTCACTACTTAATTCACCGAATAAATAAGCGATATCTAAGTTAGGGTGGAATTCTAAATGACGAGGACCTGTTCCGAGAGCAGCTTCGAATGTCGCTACTTCATTCAATTTACCTTCGTCACTTACTTCATACGTGTAAACTTTGTCTGTTCCTAAATCACAAGCAACCATGTATTTACCGTCTGGTGTTAACTGACTGTAGTGTGCGTGAGGAGCGTCTTGGTTTTCGTGAACAGATTTTCCTTCATGGGCAACAGTATCTGTTAGTTCAAGGTTACCTTCAGTATCTGTTTTATAAACCGAAATTTCACCATTATGGTAGTTTGCTGTATAGACCAATTGATTCTTTTCGTCTAATGCAACGTAACAAGGAGCAGCACCTTCAGCAAGTACTGTAGCTTTACGCTCAAACTTATTGTCTGCATTCTTTACAAGCGTAACTAAGCCGCCTTGATCATCTTCGCTAATAACCGAATAGATAATGGTCTTATCTGAATTTGAATCCAAATATGTTGGGTTACCAACTTCTGCTACTAATGTTAAATTTTCAAGCTTTTTAGTTTCTGTATTTAAATCCACTGAATAGATCCCATCACTAATACGTCGTGTATAGGTTCCTAATAATACCTTATTTGTCATATTGAACATCCTCCTAAAATGTAATCCACTATTAGTATAACAAATTTATATTTCAACGAACAATATTACGACATTACGTCAAAGTTCACCTGTAATAATTAAATAGTATGAATTCGTAGCAATAACTAAAAATTACCGCATCCATATGGTAAAATAGGTTTGTACATTAAAAATCATTTAAAGCAATATCTTATCAGTTTTTATTTCAACGAATTTGCTTTAGATTTTTTCGTTAGGTATAATGAATGAATCTGCTGATAAGTAGTTGATGAATAATAGGAGGGAATAAAGTGATTTCACCAACATTTCAAAACTTAAAGGAAGACAAAAAGAATCGTATTATAGATGCAGCGTTAGTAGAGTTTTCGACTCGTCCGTTTAATGAGGCTTCAATTACAAATATTGTTAAAAATGCTGATATTTCAAGAGGTAGTTTTTACCAGTATTTTGGAAATAAAGAAAATATTTATAAACATCTTGTGAATTTCTTATATACTAAGCACCGAGATGAACTTGTGAATATTCTAATTGAAAATTCAGGACAGTTATATCCTTCTCTTCTAAAATTTTATGAAAATTATATTGATGATCTTTTTGAATCTAAGTATTTTGCATTTTACAAAAATACTTTTCGCTATGTCAACCATTACCTCATTGGTGATGAAGGTGTTTTAAGTTTGAGAAATCAATCAACGAATAGAGAAGAGGAACAAAATAATTTTATACAAATCGTCGATATGGATGATCTGAAAGCTGAATCGAGTCAAGATGTACTTGAGTATATTTATTTTTTAGTGAATACCATTCACCATATGGTTATTGACGGTTTTGTTAATGATTTACCGATAGATGAAATAAAAAGCAGAAGTTATCGTGCTGTAGATTGGTTATATTATGGAATTAAGAAAGATGTGTAAGCAACAGAAAGAAGAGATGATAGAATGAAAAGAATTTTTAAAATGCTGAGCCCACACAGGTTTGTGTGGTTATTCATATTTCTAGTCATACAAGCGGGCTCTATTTTATTAATACCGACAATTGCTGCGGATATTATTGATAAAGGAGTCGCAATTGGAGATATTGATTACATTAAGAGATATGGGGGAATCATGATTATAGTCGCTGTCATTGGTTTTATCAGTGCGCTATTAAACGTGTATTTCTCAGCGACAGAGTCTCAAAGGGTCGGTTCGAAACTAAGGGAAGTATTATTTGATAAGATCATGTATTTTTCGAATGAAGAGATTGACCGTTATGGGACGTCTACACTTATGACACGTACTACAAGTGACGTGCTACAAATCCAACAATTTATGATGTTTGTTTTACGCTTAGCTATTATTGACCCGCTCCGAATTATATTTTCTGCGGTGCTGGCATATATGCGTGAACCACAATTAACATTCATCTTTTTAATCATCGTTCCAATTTTAGTCATTTTAATTCGCCTTATCCTCAAAAAAGTAAGCCCATTATTCCGTTCTTTACAAGTGAAAACAGACCGAATTAATAGAATATTTAGAGAAGGGCTAACAGGAATACGTGTTATTCGAGCATTCAGACGTGAGGACTATGAAGAAGGACGATTCAATGAAGCGAACGAAGACTACAAAGAAACTTCTTTGGCAGCTCACGTTTATATGGCTTCATTAATGCCTATAATGATATTACTCGCAAGTAGTACGTCAATTTTAATTATTTACTTTGGTGCACAATTGATAAGTATTGGTGAAATGGAAGTCGGAAACCTTATCGCGTTTACATCATATGCGATGAATATTCTAATGGGAATCATGATGCTATCTATGATCGTAACGATGTTACCTCGAGTACAAGTTGCGATTGAACGTGTATTTCAGATTGTCGATACAAAAGATGAAATCCTAGATCCAAAGAGACCGATAAAAGCAGATTTAGATGCTGATACTGTGACATTAGAATTTGATCAGGTAAACTTCCGATACCCAGGTGCTGAAAAATTAGCGCTAGAGGATATCAACTTCTCAATGAAACAAGGAGAGAAAATTGCAATTATCGGAGGAACAGGAGCAGGTAAAAGTACGTTGTCTCGCTTGTTATTAAGATTGTACGATATTGAATCGGGTTCGATTCGTATTAATGGTATGGATATTCGACAATATAAACAAGCTGAGTTACGTCATTTTCTAGGTTTTTCACCGCAAGAAGCTGTGTTATTCTCTGGAACGATTCGCGATAACTTAACATATGGTAAAGCGGATGCAACAGATGATGATTTATGGCACGCACTAAAAATAGCTCAAGGATATGATTTCGTTTCAAAATTATCTGGTGGGTTAGATGCTCGAGTAGAGCAAGGCGGGTCAAACTTCTCTGGTGGACAACGTCAACGACTAAGTATTGCCAGAGCATTAGTAACAGACGCAAATATTTTAGTGTTTGATGATTCGTTCTCAGCTCTAGACTTTAAAACAGATGCAAATCTGCGAAAAGCACTAGCGCCAGAAACAACGGATAAAGCTGTATTAATCATAGCACAGAGAATTAGTACTGTAGTCGATGCAGACCAAATCCTTGTATTAGATCATGGGAAATTAGTTGGTCAAGGAACGCATGAAGAGTTGAAAGAAACAAACGAAGTGTATAAGGAAATTATAGAATCACAGATGAGAGGGGATGAGATATAATGGCAAAAAATCAAACTCCATCTCAAATGCGTGAAAGAAAAGCAAAAGATTTTTGGGGAACAGTCAGACGATTAATCACTTATATGTCTAACCGATTTTGGTTCCTAGTCGCTACTTTTATATTTGCAATTTTAGCGGCAGTTATTTCAGCAATGACGCCAACAATCATAGGTCGTGCAACAACGATTATCTATGAGGGTGTGAGGGAAGGTTTAGCGTTAAGAGAAGCCGGGCAAGCAGTTGATGTTTATCCAATTGATTTTGAAGCAATTCAAAATATTGTTATTCTCTTAATCGTTTTATATCTATTCCAAACAGTATTCCGTTATATTCAAAACTACGTAACAGGAATCGTTGCTCAGAATACAGTTTATGATATGCGTAAAGACTTGAAAGAGAAACTCGGTCAATTACCAATTGAATACTTTGATACAAACTCGGTTGGGGATATCATGTCCAGAGCAGTGAACGACGTTGAGCAAGTTGCATCAACGTTACAACAATCGTTAACTCAATTTATATTAGCGAGTGTGACCTTTGTGACGATCCTTATTGCGATGCTCGCGTTGGATGTAACGATGGCTTTAATTGTTATTGGGAGTGTTGGTCTAAGTGCTATCTTTATCGCATTTATCGCGCCAAAATCTCAAAGACAATTCGCTATCCAACAAAAAACGGTTGGAGAGTTGAACGATCGAGTAGAGGAAGTTTACTCAGGTCATACAATTGTTCGTACGTATAATCGAGAAGATGAAGAAATTGAACGTTTAGTGGAACACAGTGATGAATTATATGAAGCCTCTTGGAAAGCACAGTTCTTTTCAGGAATCATGATGCCAGCTGTAAACCTTGCTCGTGACGTCGGTATCTTTGGTATTACAATTTATGGTGGTTTCGGCGTGTTAAATGGGACAGTTCCACTAGGAAATATTCAGTCATTCATTCAATATACAAACCGATTCTCACAACCCGTACGACAAGTTGCTCAGTTATCGAACAATATTCAGATTATGATTGCAGCATGTGAGCGTATATTTGAAACATTGGACGAAGCTGAAATGCAAGCTATCGAAACAAACATTGAACCAAAAGAAGACTCGCCTTACATTATTGAGTTTGAGCACGTTCAATTCGGTTATGGTCAAAATGAGTTATTAATGACGGACTTCAACTTACAAGTTGAGGAAGGTGAAATGATTGCGATTGTTGGACCGACAGGAGCAGGTAAATCAACATTAATTAACTTATTAGAGCGATTCTACGATGTAAAAGGTGGAAGTATCCGTTATAAAGGTAATGACGTCCGTGATTTCACACATGATGAATTACGTTCGAAGTTTTCAATGGTTCTACAAGATACGTGGTTATTCAATGGAACAATATGGGAAAACTTAGCTTACGGAAACGAAAGTGCATCAAACAAAGACATCTTAAAAGCAGCTAAAGCGGCTCACGTGGATGAGTTTGTGCGCAGACTTCCAAAAGGCTATGATACAATATTAAACGAAGAGTCTACGAATATCTCACAAGGTCAAAAGCAATTAATTACAATTGCTCGTGCTTTCTTAGCAGATCCTGAGATTTTAATTTTAGATGAAGCTACTTCTTCTGTTGATACACGTACAGAAGTATTGATTCAAACAGCAATGGAAAACATCTTAGAAGATCGTACAAGTTTCGTAGTGGCTCACCGCCTATCAACGATTCGCGATGAAGACA
>CAMYQS010000023.1 GCA_947296835.1 uncultured Atopostipes sp. | reverse complement strand
TACCACCGTCGTGGATATTACACTACTAATCTTAGTATGTTTGACAAAGAACCAATAATTGTTCAGTACGCTTTTTTTTATGAAATGAGAACTGGAATTATCGGACTATAGATTGAGATTATAGTCTAGTTACTAGAGATGATATGCAGAAACATATCATGAGTCGTGTTTTTTAGTTAATTTACTACTAAAACGAAATAGTAGTAAATAAATTACTGGGAGATACTACTAAAACGAAATAGTAGTAAATAATTTACTAGGAAATACTACTAAACTGAAATAGTAGTAAATCTGAGCTAGAAAATGTTTTTGATGCATTTATCTTGTAAAAAATGTAAGATGAATAAGATAATAATTGAGAGGTGATGTAAATGATCGACATAACATCCAATAGTAACCAACAAATTAAAGATTGGAAAAAATTACATACACGTAAAGAGCGTAAAAAGACGAGTACGTATCTTGTTGAAGGGTTTCATCTTGTAGAAGAAGCTTTAAATTACAAAAAAGATGCTATCCAAAAAGTGATTGTTCGAGAAGATATTTTAACGAATGATGCTTATTTAACAATGAACATCGATGCTAAAAAAGTAATAACAGTGTCAGAACAAGTAGCAGCTGAATTGAGTGAAACAGAAACGAACCAAGGTATATTCGCAGTTGTAGCCATTGATAAAATTGATTTTCCTGAAACAGTTAACGGGCCATTTTTATTATTAGATGCTGTTCAAGATCCTGGTAACGTAGGTACAATGATTCGTACAGCGGATGCAGCAGGATTCCAAGGGGTAATCCTAGGCAAAGGTACCGTCGACTTATATAACTCTAAAACACTGCGTTCTGCGCAAGGGAGTCATTTCCACATAGAAGTTTACGAAGGTGATCTTTCGGAATTTATTTCACGCTTGAAAGACCAGGATGTAAAAATCTATGGTACGGCATTAAATGAAGATGCTGAATCGTACAAAAATATTAATGAAGATAAGACATTTGCGTTAATGGTAGGTAATGAAGGGTCAGGAATTAGTAACGACATGATGGCTTTAGTTGACCAAAATATCTATATACCAATGAAAGGCCAGTCTGAATCATTGAATGTGGCCATAGCAGCAAGTATTATCATGTTCCATTTAAATTAATTTTTTGAAAGGGAGACGACCATGACAAAAACTATTTTAATCTTAAAGGATCTTTTACCGGAACAAATTGAAAAATTAGAAGAAATCGCATCGGATTATAAAATGATCTATAACATCGAAGAGGCCAAACCAGAAGAAACAGAAATTATTTTAGGTTGGTCAAACGACCTTATCCCACTGATTGAAGCGGATGAGTCAATCGTAAAATGGATTCAGTATCCATTTGCAGGTGTTAATACATTGCCGTTAGCTTTATTTGAAGAGAAAGGGATTCTTCTCACAAATGGCAGTGGCATTCACCAATATGCGGTTGCGGAATCTGCGATAGGATTACTTCTAGGGTTAACCCGAAATATTATGAATTCTGCTCGTGATCAAGTAAATGAAGAATGGGTGGATGAGAGCAACCTATACGAACTTCATGATAAAACAATGATGATTGTCGGAGCCGGTAAAATTGGTATCCATCTTGGACAAATCGCAAAAGGTTTTGGTATGAAAACTATTGGAATCAACCGCAGCGGCCGTGAAATTAAAAATATGGATGAGCAATACGTTCAAAAAGACTTAATCGATGTAATTGGAAAAGCTGATGTTGTTGTCAATATTCTTCCGGCAACAGATGAAACGCATCATTTATTCAACGCAGATATGTTTAATAAAATGAAGAAAGATGTTATCTACATTAATGTAGGTAGAGGCGAGACGGTTGATACAGATGCCTTATTAACTGCTTTAGATAATGATAAAGTGCTCTTTGCAGGCCTAGATGTATTTGAGGAAGAACCTTTATCCAAAGGTCATCCGTTGTGGTCGCATTCAAAAGTACTGATTACACCACATATTGCTGGGCGTGTTGAAAGCTATCCAAAATATTTATATCCAATTATTAAAGAAAATTTAAAATCATTTTTAAAGAATCAAGACGTAACTGCAAATAAGGTAGAGCTTGAGAGTGGTTATTAAAAACGCTAACGATTCAAATGTTAAGAAACGTTTAAGAATCAACACTTTTCTGTAAAAAATAACCATTTTACCTTTTAATTTTGTCGCCATGATGTATAATAGTACCTAGTTGTTCATTGTTCATTGAACAACGATTTGAAAAGTGAAACATTTATTTGAAACCCAAAAAGGAGAATGTTGATGGAGTTCGTCCGTGCAACTTGGGAAAAAGATCATGAATACATGAGTATTGTTGGCGATTTATTAAAAGATGAAGATTTATTAAAATTAGATAATATTACGCATCATCGTTACACGACACGTTTAGTCCATAGTATTTTTGTATCGTATGTGAGTTATAAAATTACAAAAGCTAAAGGTTTAGATTATGTATCAACAGCAAGAGCTAGTTTGCTACACGACTTTTTCTTAGAAGAGAGAGAAGAAATTGAACTTTTAGGTATGGGTTCACATAACTCAGCTCATCCAAAAATTGCTTTAAAAAATGCTGAACGGTTAACAGAATTGAATGAACTTGAAAAAGATATCATTTTAAAACACATGTTTTTATGTACACTTAAATCTAAAGCACCTCGATACAAAGAAAGTTTTATTGTATCGATGGTTGATAAATACTGTGCAATTTCTGAAGTATCCCAACCGACACGAAATTGGGCAAAACAGTTTGTTGGAAGATTACAAACGAGATTATCTTATGGTACACAAATTTAAATAACAAGAAGGTCCCTGTACGGTCAATTTCCGTGTAGGGATCTTTTCTTTGTCGAAAGGACTTTTTAAACCTCATTTCATGATTTTAAGAATTAAAGGTTGTAATAACTTAATGAATAATTTACGATTAAGAAGTAAATTGAAGTAATCAACTAGGAGTTGGCAGTATGACTGAAGATTATAAAAATAAAGAAGAATACTTTGAAACCCTATTTAAAAAAGTAAGAGAAGGCGATCGTGAGAGTTTCCGAGATCGTTTCTTAACCTTACATGAACGTGACCAGCAAGAATTATTTCACTTATTATATCCCGAGAATAAACGTAAAATTGCTGCATTCTTAACACCAGAAGAGTTTTCGGAGATTTTCCAGTGGATGGAGCTAGCCGATCAAGAAGATGCGGTTACTTATTTACCAGAAGACTTTATGGTTGATGTATTCAATTATTTACCAACGGATATCTTAGCTAGTTTTGTACCGTTAACGGACAAAGAAAATATTGAAGAACTCTTGCGTAAAATGGATGAACAGGAGTACCGTCGATTACAGGAAATTTTATCATATGAGTTTGAAACTGCAGGATCAATCATGACAAAAGAGTACTTCTATGTTTCGGAAGAAGAGACGACTCAAGAAGTCATCGAGCGCATTCGTGCATTTGGTAATCGTGCTGAAACGATCTACTACTTATATGTAGTGAGTAAAAATCATGAATTAGTCGGTGTGTTGTCACTACGTGATTTATTATTAGCACCAGAAAGTACCAAAGTACGCGATGCGATGAATCATCAAGCCGTATACGTTCGAGTGGATGAAGACCAGGAAGAAGTTGCAAAAGTCATTCAAGATTATGACTTAATTGCGGTTCCTGTTGTGACGCATGACCAGCGTTTAGTTGGAATCATCACCGTTGATGATATTATGGATGTTGTTGAGATAGAGAGTGACAAAGACTTCCATGAATTTGCGGGTATTTCAGCAACAAAAGGTGATGAACTTGGCAAAGCAAGTCCAGTGACCGCGGCTAAACAAAGAGCACCATGGATTATTATCTTACTCTTCTTAAGTATGTTATCTGGTGGTTTAATTAGTGTGTTTGAGTCGACATTGGCTTCTGTTGTTTCGCTAGCTGCCTTTATTCCATTAATTATGGCTGCAGCGGGTAACGTCGGAACACAATCACTAGCTGTTTCATTACGTAACATGAACGATGAAGAGGAACAAGATAAAGATATAAAAGAAATACTATTTAATGAAGCGAAAACAGGTGTCTTACTAGGAGCCGTATCTGGGGTAGTAGTTTTTGGAATTGTAATGGTTCTATATAATGACTGGGTCTTATCTCTAATTGTTGGCCTGTCGATTTTCTTCTCGATTATTATTTCATCGGTGATTGGAACTTTAATTCCAGATGTCATCCGTAAATTAAACTTTGATCCAGCCGTAGCAAGTGGTCCGTTTATTACGACTATTAATGACACATTAGGTTTATTGATTTATTTCATTATTGCTTCAACGTTAATTAACTTTATATAGCCAAGAGCCTATTAAATGGCTACCATTTTGTGACGGATTCTGTTATAATAGGACTTGTTAAAATTAAATATTAAAATCAAGACAAAAAAGAGTAGCTTATTTTAAACTTACAGGGAATAAATACATTAATTGAGAGTATTTATAGGGCAGATAAGCGAAGTTCACTTTTGTCGCTCGAAATATAAAGAATAATAACCTAATTTCGAAAAGATGGATTATCACCCGGTTTGCACCGTTATGCAATCTCAAGTGCAAGGAGAATATTATATTCTTTTTGAACTAGGGTGGTACCGCGATTAATCTCGTCCCTTTGTATTAGGGATGGGATTTTTATTTTTTTATGGAAGGAAGAGGAAAGTGGATTTAAAGACAAAATTAGAAGAACTGGCTCAAACTTCAGTCACTCGTATTGAAGAAAGTACCTCATTAAAAGACGTTGAAAACCTTCGCGTTCAATTATTAGGTAAAAAAGGTGAACTAACTGATTTACTAAAAATGATGAAGGATTTAACGAAAGAAGAGCGACCAGTTATCGGTAAATTAGCAAATGAAATTCGTGATGATTTAACGACAAAGCTTGCAGATAAAAAAGAAGAACTAGAAGAAGAGGCTCTAAATAAACAATTACAAGAAGAAACAATTGATGTGACGTTACCAGGCCGTACAGTGAAGAAAGGTCAAACACACATCATTCACCAAGTAATGGAACAGATGGAAGACTTATTCTTAGGAATGGGCTACAACATTATTGAAGGTTCAGAAATTGTTTCTGACTATCTAAACTTTGAACGTGTCAACGTTCCGCAAGATCACCCAGCGCGTGATATGCAGGACTCGTTCTACATCAACGAGCACTACTTATTAAGAACACAAACTTCAGCGGTACAGCCGTTAGTTATTGAAGCACATGATTTCACCAAAGGACCTTTAAAAGTCATTAGTCCTGGTAAAGTGTACCGTCGTGATTCAGATGATGCGACGCATTCACACCAATTCCACCAAATTGAAGGTATAGTTGTGGATGAAGGCATTACGATGTCTGATTTAATGGGGACATTAGAAGTGATGTCTAAGAAAATATTTGGTGCAGATCGAGTTGTTCGTTTCCGTCCAAGTTATTTCCCATTCACGGAACCCTCTGTTGAGGTTGATGTGAGTTGTTTCAAGTGTAATGGAGCGGGATGTAACATCTGTAAGAAATCAGGTTGGATTGAGATTTTAGGAGCTGGGATGATTCATCCAAACGTTCTTGAGATGAGTAACGTAGACTCAACAAAATATTCTGGCTTCGCATTCGGTGTAGGTCCAGACCGTATGGCCATGTTGCAGTATGGTGTTGATGATATTCGTCAATTCTACATGAACGACCAACGATTCTTAAGTCAGTTTAGTAAGGAAGGTGCAGAATAGATGTTAGTTTCATATAATTGGATTAAAGAATATGTCGATTTAACAAATATTTCTCCAGATGAGTTAGCTGAAAAATTCACACTAGGTGGATTAGAAGTAGACGGTATGGAGCGTCTAGGTCAAGAACTATCAGGATTAGTTGTTGGAGAAGTTCTAACGTGTGAAAAGCTTGAAGGATCAGACCACTTAAACAAAACGACGGTAAGTGTTGGTGAAGAAATACTACCAATCGTCTGTGGTGCACCAAACGTAGCTGCGGGACAAAAAGTCGTTGTTGCAAAAGTAGGTGCAATTCTACCAGGTGATTTTGAAATTAAAGAAGCTAAAATTATGGGTGAAACGTCACATGGAATGATTACATCATTAGATGAGCTAGGGTTCTCAGATTCGATTATTCCTAAATATGCAGAAGATGGTATCTTTATTTTAGCGGATGGCGCAGAAGTTGGAGTAGACGCTCGTCCATACCTTGGCTTAGATGATACAATTATTGAGTTTGACTTAACGCCAAACCGTGCGGATGCATTAAGTATGCGTGGTGTTGCTTATGAAGCAGGGGCAGTATTAGATCAAACACCAACATTTGAAGAAATTACAGTTATTGAAGATGATTCTGACTCTGTAGAAGACTACATGTCAATCTCAGTAGAAGATCCTGAAGACACACCTGTTTATAAAATGCGTTTAGTAAAAGACGTTACAATTGGAGAAAGCCCAATCTGGATGCAACATAAATTGATGCATGCTGGTATTCGTCCAATTGATTTAATCGTAGACATCACAAACTATGTGATGCTTGAATTCGGACAGCCGCTACATGCTTTTGATTATGAAAAACTAGATTCGAATGAAATTTACGTTCGTCGTGCAAACCAAGATGAAGTATTAACGACTTTAGATGGGCAAGACCGTAAATTATCTCCAGAAAATCTAGTGATTACAAATGGTGAGAAAGCTGTTGCACTTGCTGGTGTTATGGGTGGAGCAAACTCACAAGTTACAGAAAAAACAAATACGATCGCGATTGAATCAGCTATCTTTAAACCCGTTTTAATTCGTCGTACAGCAAGCCAATTAAATTTACGAAGTGAAGCAAGTAGTCGCTATGAAAAAGGCGTGAACTATGCGACAGCTCAAAGTGCAGTCGACTTAGCGGCTAAGCTAATGGCTGAATTAGGTGGCGGTACAATTGTTAAAGGTACAGCAGAAGCAGTGGCTAAAGAAGCAGAAGACACGGTTGTTGAAACAACAATTGATCGAGTGAACGGTGTTATTGGAACGGATTTAAATGCGGATGATATTTCAGAAATTTTATCTCGTTTAGCTTTTGAACACACGATTACAGAAGGAACGATTACAGCAAATATTCCACCACGTCGTTGGGATATTGAAATTCCAGAAGACTTAATTGAGGAAATTGCTCGTATTTACGGATACAACAATATTCCAGTAACGTTACCTGTTACAGAGTCAACACCTGGTGAATTGACTGCTGCACAAAAAGCGACTCGTCGAGTACGTGAACTACTAGAAGGTAGTGGCTTACAAGAAGCTATTTCATACTCATTAACAAGTCCTGAAAAAGCAACTCGTTACAGCATTTCAGAAGGGGATATGGTTCGTTTACAAAACCCTCAAAGTGAAGACCGTGTAGCATTGACACAAAACTTAGTGGGTGGATTAATTGATAATGCAAACTATAACCGTGCGCATCAAGTAACGGATATTGCTTTATATGAAGTGAGTCATGTTTTCTACAAAGTATCAGAAGAGCAATTTGATGAATACACGCATGTAGCTGGTTTATTAACTGGTGAAAGTGGTAAGAGCTGGTTAGGTGAATGGGAAGCACTAGATTTCTACACCATTAAAGGTCTGGTTGAAGTATTGCTAGCAGACTACTCATTCGCAGAAGATCTCACTTTTAAATTAGCGACAGACCGTTTAGGTATGCACCCCGGCCGTACTGCTGATATTTACTTAGGTGAGACTCTTGTAGGTTATGTTGGTCAACTACACCCAACGGATACGAAAGAAAACGACTTAGGCGATACATTCGTTTTTGAACTGTCATTAGATCAATTAGTTGAAGCAGATAAAGAAGCAATCACATATACGGCGCTTAACCGTTATCCAGGTTCGTCACGTGATATTGCAATATTAGTTGATGAAACAGTGACACATCAAGCATTAGAAAAGGTCATCCAAGAAAATGGTGGAGATTACTTACAAAACATTCACTTATTTGACTTATATGACGGCGAAAATATTGAAGCAGGCAAAAAATCAATTGCTTACTCATTATACTTTGCGAATCCAAATGCAACGTTAAAAGAAGAAGAAGTTAACGCTGGCTTTGATGCAGTGAAACAAGCTTTAATCGATAGATTTAACGTAGAAGTTCGTTAATAAACAAATAAATGGTTCTTATGGATTTTAACTTTGTTAAAGTCTGTAGGAACCATATTATTATTTATCCAGCTTTTCAATTGCTTTTAGAATCATTATTTAAGCTTTTTAATGAAAATTGGTTATTTTTTTGGTATTATGATAAAGTAAGCTGAAATGGAGGAGTAAGTGCGAATGGTTAATCAAAAAAGAAGAACTAAAGTTGAAATCAATGATCGAGAATATACAATTGTTGGTGATAAATCAACGGCGCACGTTAAACTCGTAGCTGAAACAATTAACAAACAAATTGAAGAATTGACATCACTATCATCTAGTTTAACTAAAGAAGAACAAGCTATTTTAATGGCTGTGAATGCTGTTTCAGATCAAATTGAAATAAATTTAAAGATGTTAGAGCTGGAAGAAGAACTGGAACGTTTAAGAAAACAATAACCAGCTAGATGTTTAAGGAGAACGAATTATGTTAGATTTATTTATAATACTCGTATTATTTATTGGTGTGTATAGTGGTTATAAAAAGGGTGTAGTCTTACAATTATTAGAAGCGATTGGTTATGTTATCGTTGCTATTTTTGCTTTGGATTACTATAAGCTGATCAGTGGGTATTTTTATTTATTAGTCCCGTATCCTACGCCATTTGCACCAGAGTCTAACCCGTATTTATATTACAATGAAGAGGTTATGCTTAGTATGGATATGACATACTATGACTTGCTAGGTTTTCTAGCAATCTTTCTTGTGGGATGGGCAGTCGTTAAATTTTTAAGTAAATTTATTTCATATGCTTTAGAGAAATTAAGAGCACCAGAGCCGCTAAGTGGAGTAGGCGGAGGGTTTGTCGGTTTCTTAGTAAATTATATTGGAATCTTTTTTATATTAGTTATTTTAACAACGATTCCATATGGTTTCGTTCAGAATAACCTTAAAGATAGTATCATCGCAGATAAGATGATTACATCCACACCAAAAATTTCAGACGAAGTGTACCAAGTATTTGTTTTAGATGTACATGAAGAAGCATCGAAAAATCTTCCGACAATGGATATCGAAGTCCCGACGACAGAAGACGAAAATACAGAAGAACCGGTTGAAGAGAACCAAGAATAATATAAAATGGTGTTGCAGCAAACAAAATAACTTGCTCTGCGGCACCACTTTTTTTGCAATGGAGTTGAACGTCTAATGAAACAAATAGATATTAAGTCAATGGAAAAATTGGAGTATTCAAAAGTTATTAATCAATTGAGTGAGTATACGGTTTCAGACTTAGGGAAACAGAAAGTTAAAGAACTCCGTCCTGAAATTACACACGATAAAGTTGAGCGTATGTTAGAAGAAACGGATGATGCAGTTAATATTTTACGCTTAAAAGGCGGAATTCCTTTAGCTTCATTTCATGATGTTCGTCCGTATGTTAAGCGGATGGAAATTGGTGCTGTCTTATCTGGAGAAGAGCTCATTCTGATTGGCCAGTTAATTAAAGGCATGCATGAAATCATTCACTTTTTTACAGATTTAAATAAAGAAGATATAAAATTACTTCACTTATACGAATTGATCGATCAATTAATTGAATTGCCACAGTTACAACGACGGATTTATGCAACGTTAACAGAAAGTGGTTCAGTATTAGATGATGCGAGCACAGCGTTAAGATCTATCCGCACGTCTATTCGTCAAACGGAAAGTAATGTACGTGAGAAATTGAACAGCATTGTTCGTGGGTCACAAGCGAAACACTTAACGGATAGTATTATCACGATGCGTAATGACCGTTTTGTTATACCAGTTAAAGCTGAAAGTCGTGGCGTATTCGGAGGGGTCGTGCATGATCAGAGTGGAAGTGGACAAACCTTATTTGTGGAACCACAAAGTGTTTTAGATTTAAACAATAAACTGAAGCGTCTTGAGAGTGAAGAGAAGTATGAAGTAGACCGTATTTTAGCAGAATTAAGTGCCGAAATTTTACCGCATGCAGCGGATATTTTAACGAATTTAACCGTCTTAATTGATTTAGATATGATACAAGCAAAAGCCCGTTATGGACGTGATTTAAAAGCTACTCGACCAATCGTTTCAAAAGCGAATGTCATAGCGTTATACGATGCACGTCACCCCTTAATTCCTGAAGATGAAATTGTAGCGAACGACATCGCCCTTGGTGAAAGTTACAAGACGATTGTTGTAACAGGACCAAACACGGGTGGTAAAACAGTCATACTTAAAACATTAGGATTACTACAAATGATGGGACAATCTGGATTGTATCTACCGGTACAAGAAGAAAGTTCAATCGGTGTATTTAACCATATTCTGTCAGATATTGGTGATGAGCAGTCTATTGAGCAAAGTTTATCAACATTCTCGTCTCACTTAACAACAATTGTATCGATATTAGAAGTCATTGATAAAGATAGTCTGGTTCTATTTGATGAGTTAGGTGCAGGTACAGACCCACAAGAGGGTGCTGCTTTAGCGATTTCAATCTTAGATCATATTGGTGCGGTAGGTAGTTATGCGATGATTACGTCGCATTATCCGGAATTAAAACTATACGGGTATAATCGTCCAGAGACGATGAACGCAAGTATGGAATTTGATATTGATACATTAAGCCCAACTTACAAGTTGAAGATGGGGGTTCCAGGTCGAAGTAATGCATTTGAAATTGCAAGACGGCTGGGATTAAATTCAGATATCATCGATACAGCTCGTACATTAATGACAAGCGAGAGCCAAAGTGTTGATGAGATGATTCAAGACTTAAACGATAAGCAACAAGAAGCTGAATTACACGCAAGTGCTTTACGCCAACGTCTATTGGAAGCTCAGCGTCTACACAGCGACCTGAAGCGCGAGTTTTCAGATTACCAGAGTGAAAAAGACAAATTAATGGAGAAAGCAAAAGCTGAAGCTAATGAGATTGTCGAATCGACGAAACGAAAAGCGGATGAAATTATTGAAGATATTCGCCAGAAGCAGCTAGAAGGCTCTGGTGGGCAGAGTATTAAAGAACATGAATTCATCGATGCTCAATCACAACTTTCAGGATTAAAGTATGAAGAAACATTGCTAAAACAAAATAAAGTGCTTCAAAAACAAAAAGAGAAGAAAATCTTAAAAGAAGGACAATCGGTTAAAGTACAATCACTTGGTCAACAAGGAATCCTTGTTGAGAAAGTCGATAATGAATGGGTTGTTCAAATGGGTATGTTGAAAATGAAACTGCCTGAAGACGACTTAATTGTAACTGAAGAAGAAAAAGAGAAGAAAACAACCACATTTACCGGATCAATTAGTACTGTCGGTATGGAAGTTGATTTACGTGGAGAACGTGTGGATGCAGCCTTATCTCGTTTAAGCCAGTATCTTGATTCAGCGTTGCTATCCAATTACCAAAAAGTAACGGTTATTCATGGTCATGGAACTGGTGCCGTACGAAGCGCTGTTCATGAAGCGCTGAAAAAACATCCACGCGTTAAAAAATAC
>CAMYQS010000022.1 GCA_947296835.1 uncultured Atopostipes sp. | reverse complement strand
ATTTACATTTCCAATGCTATCCCAAAAGTCCCGCACCCCCTCCCCCCACTGTTGCTACGAAGTACTGGATACCTGGAGTTAATGCATGTGATGCGTGCTCTCCAGCTTGTAATAACTCTAAGTTCATATCTAAGTTAACAAACATGATTGCTGATACTGCCGGCTCTACGATTGATGGTCCGTGAATTCCGATAAACCAGAACATCGCCATCGCACCATAGATAATTGCTAATCCTAAATAGCCATCTGCTGCTGAAAATAATGGTTGGAATACCTGGATAACCATTGCTGCAAAGTTAACGCCTGAAAATTGGCGAACAACTAAATCTACTCCGTATAATGCTATTGTTGAAACAGCAAATGGAATAACATCTAAGAATGTTTGTGCAATGTTTGGTGGCACTTCGTCTGGCATCTTAATCGTAATATTGTTTTTAATAAATAGATTATAGATATTTACAACAATAAATGCTGAGGCGAATGCTGAAATAAGTCCTGTCGTTCCTAAGTAACCACTACCAAATCCACCTTCAATTGCGTCTGACGATAATAGTAGGAAACCTACGATTGACGCTAACATTGTTGAGGTATCGTTTATCTGATTGGTTTTCTCCAAATCTCGGTTAAAGGACCCTGTTAAAGCTTTTGCTGTTGTTCCCGCAACTAATAGTCCTAAGATTCCCATCGAGTAGTTATAAGGCTTAACGATCATTGCCTCAACTTCTGGACTCCAGTAGAATCCAAAAATATTTGGTACATATGCAATAAGCATAAATAAACTAGAGAATAACACGACTGGCATCGCTGAAATGAAGCCATCTTTTACTGCTCTTAAATATTTGTTTCTTGAAACTTTCTCGAAAAATGGTTTTGCTTTTTCGATTTGCTGAACAAGTCTATCCATTTCAATTCACCTTTCCTTTTCTTTAAATATTAGTTTAGTTTAAATTATTTGTAAATATCCATTAAGAACTCTAGTACGTCTTTTAATAGAATAGATGTCATTAAGTGATCTTGTCCGTGTACGAAGATAAATCCTAGTTCTACGTCTTCGCCATCTGCTTCCATTGCTAACAATTTTGTTTGGCTTGCATGTGCTAAGTTTAAACTAGCGTTTCCTTCATCGATTAGAATTTGTACATCTTCTCTCGCTGTACCTGCTTTAACCTTTTTAATCGCTTCCATAAATTTAGAACGTGCTTCACCTGAGTACGCTACAATTTCAAAACCGATCATTGCTACTTCTTCTTTATTCATTTTAATTTCTCCTTTAATAAGTTAATATAAATGTTTTCTCTGTTTGTTTTTGTTTGATATTTGTTCGTTACAAACAATATAAACCGCTTTCAATCATTTGTCAAGGGTTAAATCAAATTAAACAGTTTTGTCTTTAAGGAATTGACATTGATAGCTTCTAATTGTATCATAAAAGGACTAAGTTTCATGTTTGATTCAAACAAGCTATAAGCTATCTATTTAGAGACAAGGAGGCTATATAATGAAAGAAGAGCGTCACAGCTTAATTTTGAAGATGCTGCAGGAGAATGAAATCGTAAAAGTCTCTGACCTGGCTGAACAATTAATGGTTACAGATATGACTGTTCGTAGAGACCTACGAGATCTTGAGAATGATGGACTCTTAATTCGAACACACGGCGGAGCCAGAAGTGTAGTCAATAAGCCTGCTTCAGACTTGGAACTCAGCCATGTTACTAAAAGAGAAATCAATCTTGATGAGAAGAAATACATAGCTCGTATAATCGCAGCAAACATTCATGAGAACGAAACGATATTTTTAGGATCCGGTTCTACTATAGAGCTCGTCTATAATTACTTAAATATTAATAGAGCAAAAATTATTACGAACTCTATCTATGTGTTTGATAAATTCAAATATGATGAACGATTCGAATTAATCTTGACTGGCGGTTCATACCGTTCTAAGACCGGTTCATTTACTGGTACTATCGCAAAAGATTTTATCTCTACTATTAATGTCCAGAAATCATTTATTGGAGTAAATGGAATTGATGGCCACTCTGTTTTCAATGCGAATGAAGAAGAAGGCGTTATACAGAAGGCTATCTTAAACAACTCACGTATAAAATATATTGTTGCTGATAATGATAAGTTTAATAAAGTAGACTTCTACAATTTCTATGATTTAAAAGATGCTGACTATCTCATTACGGATGATAAACTCTCTGACTCAACAAAAGAAACTTATTCAAAATGGGTCGAAATTATGAACGAATAATTTTTCTACATAAATTAATATTAAATATAGAAGGTGCTAATGGGCAGATTGTTCATTAGCACCTTTTTTGAACGAAATATGTTTAGTATTGTTTGTTTCAAAATATATTTGTTTGGTTTTTTTATCGTTTGTTTGTTGATATGACTTTATTCTGCTCACATTCTTGATTTTATTTTTTATAAACCTTTTGTTTTTGTGCTTGACAACGTATTCTTTTGGGTTTACTATGGTGTCAACATCGTATGTTCGTTTCAAACATTAATTAACATGGAGGTGTTCACATTGATGAAAGAGAGACGCCACGAAAAAATTCTAGAACTGCTCGATCAGAACAGTGTTGTAAGAGTTTCAGAGCTAGTCGATATACTCGATGTTACTGAAATGACTATCCGAAGAGACCTACAAGAGTTAGAAAACGACAATCTTCTAATTAGAATTCACGGTGGTGCTCGTAAAGCTGAACTTGAAATTATAACACCAAGCAATCTTGAGTTAAGTCATCGTCAGAAAAGAGAACTAAGCTTAAATGAGAAACAACAAATTGCGAGAAATATAGCAAATAACATTTTTGAAAATGAAACCGTATTTTTAGGGTCTGGTACAACAATCGAATTAGTTCACGACTACTTGACAATTAATCGTGCCAAGATTATTACGAATTCAATTTATGTTTTCGATAAGTTTAAATATGACGAGCGATATGAATTAATTTTGACCGGTGGTTCTTACCGTTCTATAACAGGGTCCTTTACAGGAACAATCGCAAACGACTTCTTATCAACGATTAATGTTCAAAAGGCATTTATTGGTGTAAACACACTCAATAACTATTCAATGTTTAATGCGAATGAAGATGAAGGCGTTATCCAACGTACTATATTAAACAACGCAAGAGAGAAATTTATCATTGCGGATAATAGTAAGTTTAATAAATTAGATTTCTATCAATTTTACGACATCAGAGATGCTGACTATTTAATTACTGATAATCAGTTACCTCAGGACTTAGAAGAATATTATTCAAAATGGATTAAAATCATAAATTAATTTTATAAAAAACATTAAGGTGGAGGAACAAAATATGAAGATTTATTTATCTGCGGATAAAGATGGATTCGATTTAAAAGAAGTTGTTAAAGCATACTTGATTGAAAATGACTTCAATGTAGTCGATCTAGCTGAAACTCCCGCTGAAGACTTTGTTGAATCGGCAAATAACTTAGCAGCAAAAATTACAGAAGACGAAACAAGTGCAGGAATTTTAATTGATGCTTACGGTGCTGGTAGTTTTATGGCAGCAACAAAACACAAAGGCATTGTAGTAGCTGAGATTTCGGAAGAATGGTCAGCAAACATGACTCGTCGCCATAACAATGCACGTGTTATTTCAATCGGTAGCGAAATTGTTGGAGAAGGCTTAGCAAAAAGTATTGTTAAAGCTTTCGCAGATTCAGAATACGATGGCGGTCGTCACCAAATTCGTGTCGACATGCTAGACGCAATGTGCTAAGGAGGATATAAAATATGAAAATTGCAATAGGTAATGACCATATTGTTACAGATACAAAAATTGCTGTAGCAGATCATTTAAGAGAATTAGGCCATGAAGTTATTGATGTTGGAACTCACGGATTTGTCCGTACACACTACCCTATCTTTGGTAAAAAAGTCGGTGAATTAGTTGCCTCAGGCGAAGTAGACTTCGGTGTTGTCATTTGTGGTACTGGAGTAGGAATTGCTAACGCAGCAAACAAAGTGCCTGGTACTCGTACAGCTTTAGTACGTGACGTATCAACAGCGCTATACGCTCGTCGCGAATTAAACGCAAACGTTATTGGATTTGGTGGAAAAATTACAGGTGAGCACTTAATCCGTGAAACAATAGACGCATTTATCCATGAAGAATACCAACCTACACCAGAAAACGAAAAGTTAATTGAAAAAATTAGCCAATTAGAACAAGGTGTTGTTACAACTAAAGAGAAAACAGATGAAAAATTTGATGAATTTTTAGAAAAATGGGACCAAGGACATTATAATGATGAGGAGAACTAACATGTTAAAATTAACTGAAAACAAAAAAGCAGCTTTAGATCGTTTATCTGGTACAGACGGAAGAATCTATTCATTAGCAATTGACCAACGTGGCGCTATGGAGCGTATGTTTGTAGATTTAGGTGAAGAACCTACTTCTGAAGCAATTGAAGGATTGAAAAAGGTTGTTTCTGAAGAATTAACACAATATGCATCATCAATTCTACTGGACCCGGTATACGGTTTACCTGGAGCGAAAGCTCGTCATGAAGATGCTGGTCTTCTATTAGCTTATGAGCAAACTGGTTACGACCCGAATAAAGAAGGTCGTCAAGCTCGTCTAATTGATAACTTGTCTGTAAAACGTATTCTTGAGGAAGGCGCAGACGGAGTCAAGATTCTTTTATATTTTGACGTTGATGAAAGTGATGAAATTAACGACCAGAAGAAAGCATTTGTTGAACGTGTAGGAAGTGAATGTGTTGCTGAAGACACTCCTTACTTCTTAGAAATTTTAACATACGATGCGAACATGGAAGATACTAAATCAGTTGAGTTTGCTAAAGTTAAGCCTCATAAAGTAAACAAAGCAATGGAAGAATTCTCAAAACCTCAGTACAACGTTGATGTTCTAAAAGTAGAGACACCTGTTAACATGAACTTTGTTGAAGGTTACTCTGAAGATGAAGTTGTTTACACGAAAGAAGAAGCAGCTCAGTACTACAAAGAGCAAGATGAAACAACACACTTACCATACATCTTCTTAAGTGCAGGTGTAAGTGCAAAATTATTCATGCGTACGTTAGAATTTGCACAAGAATCAGGTTCTACATTTAACGGTGTTCTATGTGGACGTGCAACTTGGAAAGGTGTAGTAGAACCTTTCGCTAAAGAAGGCGTTGAAGTAGCTAGAGAATGGTTACGTTCAGAAGGTACAGAAAACATTACTGAATTAAACAAAGTAATTGAGCGTACTGCAACTCCTTGGACAGATATCGTAGAAGTTATCTAAGTTTATAACCCATTTTTAAATATCCTTAAAATAAAACCGCCCGTTTGAGTAGCATACACTCAAACGGGCGGTTTCTTAGTGATTATTCTGTCGCAAACAACAATTCTTCTACGCTTGATATACGAATCGTGTTTTTGGGTAATTGCTCGATTAACCCTTTCTTCTCTAAGTCTTTAAAACGACGACTTAATGTTTCGGGGGTTGTTCCTAAATAAGATGCAATGTCTTTTCTCGCCATTGGTAATTTAAGCGTGACGTCATCTTCTGCTTCGCCACTCGTTAAGTCTTCTAAGTAGTAAATAATTCGGTTTGTAACTGACTCAATTGCTACTGAAGCGGTTTGTTTTTCAGATTGGCTTAATCGTTCTGACATCGCCTGCATAATTTTCATTGAAATTTCTGGGTATTCTTTTAATAACTCGCCTAGATCATCTCGACTAATCACACAAATTGCTGAATTTCGAGTTGCTTCACCAAAGTTATCGTGATAGGTATCTGAAGAAAACAGTGTCCACTCTCCCGTGAATTCTCCCGGATTTAAGACGCGAATCAGCTGTTCTTTACCATTTTCTGATAAATGAAAGACACGCACTTGACCTTTGTGTACGATATAAATCGAGTCTTCATCATCTCCAGCTTGATATAAATATTCCCCGCGTTTTAAGTCACGATGTTTTGCTTTTGTGGCAATTTTCGCCATCGATTCATTATCTAAATGATTAAATATCGGTACTAAGCTCACACATGCGGTGTGCGACGAATGGGACATTTCTACCATATGCTTTCACTCCTAGTTAATTGAGGTTTCTTTATTAACGACAACCTTTCGGCCCTTCTAACTCTTCACCTTTGTAAGCTACTGTAAAAGCAGTTACCGCTTGATCGAGTAGCATACTATCAACATCCGCTACATCTTTTGTTTCCGTAATGTATACATCAAATAAAACTTGTTTCTCAGCTTGTTCTGCTTTCATTTCATCAATGGCTTCTAAAATAACCGATACTGCCTTTGGTGCAACGGCATATAATTGATGCACCGGGTTGTTGCTACCTGACCGAAAGTTGGGTTTATTTTTAAGTTGAATAAACGTTTCGATATTCGTAATACGTCCTTCTTCAGATAGCTCAGGTTTTTCGTCGATTTCAGCTAAAAACGCATTTCGTTGATACTGTTCTAAGATTGCGATTGCATCTTCTTTTGATTCAATCTTTGTCATATTTTTTGTTGTCATATCATCATCTACTTTCTATTTATCCTGGTCCTTTTTGAAAATAAAGATACCAAAAAGCGACAATACAGGATTATTCCCCTCTTATTGTCGCTCAAATATCGTAATTTTTCAGCTATATTGTTTATTATTTTACTTTTTTTCGTAACCGGCGATTAATCCGCCTTTTTCAGCATAGAAACTACATAGCCCACTTGTAGGAACAATCGTAATATCTGCTGTTGGGAATTTTTCTCGAACTTGATTTGCGAATGTGTCCGCTAGGTCTGGATTTAGTACGTGAGCCAACTCCATCTTTCCACCTGAATAACCATTCTCGATTAAGTCTTTTAGGAAAGTTTTAAGTGCTTTCTTCTCACCACGTGCACGGTTCGACATTTCAATCGTTCCTTCTTTTGAACGAATACCAATAACATGGATGTTCAATAGACCAACTAGTGATCCAACCACCTTGTTTACGCGACCGTTTTTCACTAGGTTTTCAATTGATTTCAACATGTACCCTGTGTACGTGTTTCCGTGGTAGTCCGTTACGCCTGCGACAACTTCATCAAATGTTTTGCCCTCACTTGCTAGACTGATTGCCTTCTTAACCAGTAGATCAATTTCTCCACCTGCAGAGCGCGAGTCGTATACGTGAATATTCGCATTTGGGTTTTGTTCAAGTGCGATTGTTTTACCTAACTCAGCACTATTGAAGCTTCCTGAAAGTTCACTTGAAATCGTAAAGCAAATTACATTATCTGCTCCACTAAATTTCTCCGCATAGGCACCTGGTGCTGGACATGCAGAACTAGAGGATGACGATTCTTTTACTGTCTGAATCAGTTCACTAACATCTAGTGTCGGTACATCCACAAAGTCTTTTTTATCTACATGTAGAATTAAAGGAATTAAGTCAAATGCTATATCTTCTGGTAAGTTGTCTAGCTCTCTAATGTTCGAGCCTGTATCTGTTACAATTTTCCATTTCATTTTATCACCTCTAAATGATTTTATATAGCTTAACTATATCATATTCTAAACCACAATGACAGATTTTATAAATGTGTCACTTTTAGTAGCCTAGTTGGCTTGGAGACGGTTACCTTTACCTCCATATTTTGAGATTTTTCTGATGAAATCTCTACTGAAACAAGTTTCGATACATATATTTGTAGAAAGTTGGTTGCGTTTTTAAAAATACTTGGTATACTTAATGTTGATAGCGGATCTTTAGCTCAGTTGGGAGAGCACTACCTCGACAAGGTAGGGGTCGCAGGTTCAAGCCCTGCAAGGTCCATATTTAAATTTCTGATACCTTCTATGAATTACCTGACATTGATATAGGAGTGTTTTCCAGAAAATAGATTACTGTGAATTTCTGTCTTTGTCCCAAGATGGGACAACTTTTGGGGCAACTATTTTAAATAACTATAGTCGCACGGTGAGTTTTGTAAAAAACACAAAATGATTTGTGAAGAACTCAAATTACATAAAAAAAGCACAAGTTTAGTAGATGAAAAACTACTAAACTTGTGCTTTTGATTTATCGAGGTAAGTGTAAATTATAATTTTATTTGGCATTACATTTATGTAGTATATCGCACTAATAAAATAATTAAAATTGACTAACATCCCATACCTGTGTATATTCTTTTAATTCTTCTTTTGTAAATTTGTGCGATACTTCAACTAATGTACACGGAATTTCCAACAACGTTTGACGAACTGCACTAGCTGTTTGTTCATCCAAAGCAGAAGTCATCTCATCTGCTAAAATAATGGGGCGTTTACGAATTAAAGCTCTTGCAATTTCAATTCGCTGCAGTTGGCCACCTGATAAGTTGCGCCCATTATCTCCTACTGGATATTCCAAACCATTTTCTGCAATAACATCGTCTAGTTGTGCTAAATGAACTGCTTCCATCACTTCTTCATCTGTAAAGTCATCTCCTAGAGTAATATTATAGCGAATTGAATCATTAAAAATTAAAGGTTGCTGTCGAATTAAAGAAAATTGTTGCATTAAGCCATTATTACATTCTTCACCGTTATACAGATATTGTCCTTCCGATATGGGTAATGTTTGCTGAATAATTCTCAAGAGAGAAGACTTTCCAGAACCTGAAGGACCAATGACGAGTACTTTATCTTTTTCTTGTATTTCAAGATCTACATCCGAGAAGATAAATTGCTCTTTAAATTTTAAACCTAATTCTTCTAATTTGATTGAAGAAAATTCAGGAATATTTTTTGCGTCATTGGTATACAATTTCTTTTCAGTGCGTTCTTTCGCAATAAAATACCTTTCTCGGATATTCGATGTAGTTGCATAACCATTTAGTAATTCCATGATTTGAATGATCGGATTAGTGATAGAATTGGATAATTGAACAATTGCCATAAATGATCCTAAAGTGACACCATACTGGATAATTCGATAAACACCTACTCCAAAAGGCATGATGACACTAAAAATCATAGCTGTTGTAGTAACAATTTGATTAATACTCTCCACCGTTTGGTTCATTTTCATTAATGAATCTTCCATTTTATCCGCTTCTTCTGTTGCTTTAGAGATAACTCGGTCTTCTACTTGATAAGTTCGAACCGTTTCAATTCCGTTAAAATAATCTTTCAGACGATTTGTATAAGTAGCATTCGACTGTTGCCATTGCTTCGAAGAAGTTTCAATTCTTCCTTGAAAGGACATCGATAAAATGGCTGGCACAAAAGCGCCTACAAAAAATGCTAAAGTAATCCAAATGTCATAGTACAGCGCTGCAACTAAACCAAAAACAGCTGTAAAAGCGAGTTGAATAATAGTTAACTCTGCTTCTATTCCTTTCGTTTCTAACTGTTTTAAGTCATTGGTCATAAAAGATAGATCAGCTGAATGATCTTCGGTATTTTTTGAATTGTATACAATATCTTCAATCATCGTTTCTTTAACGGATAAATTTATAGTCTTAATAGTCATTGTCTTACATTTAACCATCAATAACCCGATAACCATAAAAAACAAAAAACCTATTAAACCAATACCTGCACTTATTAAAAACGATTGCATTGAGCCAATCACGGCAGCATCGATCATTTGGCTAATAATAACTGCTAAAAATACATTATTTAACGAGTGAAAAGCCATTAAAAAGATGGTTAAAAAGACGAGTAATTTATGTTTGCTTTTAAAGATGAGCATTTCATTTTCCTTCTTTCTTTAAAGACTATTCAAATAATTTTTAATTTCCTTTGGAGCTATGAGTGTTCCTTTCACATCAATTTTTTTAACAGATTGTTTCACAAGTTCTAATGGAACATTGGAGTCAATCACAAACAAGCCGATAAATCTAAGATTTATAAGTTGATTACTTTCTATCGCTTTTTGAAAATCATTTTCATTGTATTTCACAATGCCAACTACAAATCCTTTCTTTTCAATTTTATCTTCGACATAAGAGCCATTCTTATTGAGTTCATTTCGAATGGCTGCCCGAATAAAATCACTTCGATTCGAAAAGAACCCATTATCTATTAAAAGATCTATTTTGCCCAAATCGACATGATTCACATTTATCGTAATTTTTTCTGATTGCTCATTTACTTTTTTCATCGTTATCTTACCTTTCACTTACTTAGTATATAAATTAATTAATTAATTAATTATGATTATACCATCCCTGTAGATGGTGTCAAGATGGTAAGGCGTTTTTTATTGTGCTAATTACGGTTTATTGAATATGAAAGTTAAGTAGACTATAATTTGTAGTGCTTTACACTTGATTAAGGATACAATAGAGAATATTTTTGGTAACATTGAAAACGATTACCAAATATAATTATGAAGAATGTTTAAATTTAAGTGTCTCTGTTCCAAATACAGACTTTTTCGATTCTGTCGCATGGCCGTTAGCTCAAGCATGGGTATTTTATGAGGACTCACGACTTTTGCAATTAGCATGCTATCGTCTTTATTAGTATCCACAATATAGACGCAGACTATTTTAATTGCTTTAATTTTATTGGTTATTCAGATCTTTTATTTCTTCTTCATGAATAATAGATTCAAAACGAAAATTGAATTGATTCTAACTCAAAAATAACTGTATAGAATATTCTAAGGAAAGAAGAAAGATAGAAGTAGTCTTGGAGTCTCAAAAACAATCGATTATGGGACGATTTTAAATAACAACTTTTATAGATGCATAAAATGTTCCCCAAAATCTATTTTAATGTGCTCTCACGAGTCTTTAGGGATATTTCAGAATGAAATGCTTTACTACTATACACTAATTATCCTCTAAAGACTCCTATTATCAGATAGAAATAATTTTTTTATTCATTTTCATTTCTATACTTATTTAATATTTCCATTAATTTGTTAAAATCATCTTCTGTTAATTTCTTATCAACGTTCAATATTAAACTGGTTATATCATTATAAAAAGTTTGTAATTCATCAGAAAAATCTAGTAGTTCTTCTCTCGTATATTTCTCTGGGTTAAAACCTTTTAAGAAGTGAGTTAAAAAAGGAATATGTGCTTTGTCGAATTTATGCTCAATCAACATTTTTTTAAACTCTAAAATAATATCTCTGATATGATCTAGCACTCCATGTTGTTCCATGTACAAGGGAACTCTTTCTTTTTGAGAAATTAATATATCTCTTAGTTCATCTATACTCATATCTTCAAATTCTCTTTGAATTCCTTCCAATCGTTTCTTTTCTTTTTTAACAAAATTATCTAAATTTTTTAATTCTGCGTGGATTGCTTTTATATCTGTATCTTCAAATGTTTTCGTAAAGTAAATATTTCTAAGCAAACTATTTATATTAGAACCAATTCTTCTAGTTTGAATTACTAAATCTCTATAATCTGATGTGTTCATGTTTAATGTGATATGACTTTCAATGCTATTAATAATTAATGCACTAACTGTCATGTTTTTTTCTTTTGCCATTTTTTGGTATCTTTCTTTTTCTTCTTTACTAACTCTTGCATTTATATAATATTTTTTATTATTATCTTCCATAATATTTACTCCTTCTTTTACAATTCGAGCGAAGCGACACTAAATTTAGTCGAGTTTACGAGAATAAATTTTAAGAGGTCATAGGAAACTTCCTATCAAGCCAAAATTTCCAATTTTGGGGTTTGTGGCACAAACCCGTTGCT
>CAMYQS010000021.1 GCA_947296835.1 uncultured Atopostipes sp. | reverse complement strand
GCCTTCTGCGGTTGGATACCAACCAACATTAGCGAATGAAATGGGTCAACTACAAGAGCGTATTACATCAACTAAAGATGGTGCGATTACGTCAATCCAAGCTATTTATGTACCAGCGGATGACTTAACGGACCCGGCAGCTGCGATTGCTTTCTCTCACTTAGATGCGAGAACAGTATTAAGTCGTGACATTGCTGCATTAGGTATTTACCCAGCTGTAGACCCATTAGAGTCAAACAGTAGTTTATTATCTGAAGACTATGTAAGTAGCGAGCACCTTGAAGTGGCACAATCTGTGCAGCAAATCTTACAGCGATATGACGAATTACAAGATATTATCGCTATTTTAGGTATGGATGAGTTAAGTGAAGAAGACCGTATGACAGCAAGTCGTGCACGTAAAATCCGTAACTTCTTATCACAACCATTCTTCGTAGGTGAAAGCTTTACTGGTATGGAAGGTAAATTTGTTCCGGTTGAAGATACGATTCGTAGTTTTAAAGCCATTTTAGATGGAGAAGTGGATCACATTTCAGAAAGTGCCTTCTTATTCAAAGCAACAATTGATGAAGTCATCGCAGCTTCTGAGAAGTAGCGGGGGGATCAGATGTTTGAATTAAACATGTTAACAATTGATGGGAAGAAATATAACGGAGAAGTTTCTCGTATATCCTTACCGACAAGTGATGGCATCCGAACCATTCTAGCAAATCACATGGATATTGTTGTCCCAATTGAAATTGGGAAAATTCGATTAATTCGTGAAAACGAAACAGAAGAGGTAGCGGTATCTGAAGGTATCTTTAAATTCAGCGACAATATTGCTCACCTATTCGTTCGAACATATGAGTTTGCGGATGAAATCGATGAAGAACGAGCACAGCGTGCAAAAGATCGCGCAGAACAACGATTAGAAACGGAAGAAACTTCAAGAGAAATGGCTGAAGCAGAATTCGCTCTAAAACGCGCAATCACACGAATTTCAACATCAAAAAATAGAAAATAAAAAATGAAGGGACAACGCTAAAAAATAGCGTTGTCTTTTTTGATTATCTAGATATCACCTTATCCACAGGAGTTGTGCACAAGAAGCACAAAATACATCGTATTTATTCTAGCTTTATTCGTAAAATACCACTCATTTTTCCTTAAAGGATGAGAAATACGAGGGAAACTATTCTATCCACAAGTTATTCACAGAGCTGTGAATAACTTGTTAACAACTCATTTTACCATTAGAATTGAGAATGAATATCATTTATGAAATATTTCACAAATATATCGAATAAGGATTGACTAGGCCCTTTCCTTTTGCTAATCTTAGAGTGAGTTGAAAGCGTTTTACCAATGAACTAGGAGGAAAATATATGACCGTATATTTAGAGTGGGAAAATTATCGAAAGTTTGTGAAGGCAGCTTTTATGGCATATGGTGTACCTGAGGAAGACGCGGATATTTGTACAGAAGTATTGCTGGATGCAGACAAAAAAGGAATTGACAGTCATGGAGCCAATCGACTAAAGCCAATTTACTTAGATCGTATTGAACAAGGTATCCAATTACCAACAACAGATTGGGAAGTTGTGCGAGAGACACCAACGACTGCTGTGTTAGATGGACATGATGGTATGGGACAAGTTGTTTCTTATCATGCGATGAAGATGGCGATTAAAAAAGCAAAAGAATTTGGAATGGGTATGGTTGCAGTGCGTAATTCAACCCATTATGGTATTTCTGGCTATTATACAGATATGGCAGCAAAAGCAGGATGCGTTGGAGTTTCAGGAACAAACGCTCGTCCGTCTATTGCGCCTACTTTTAGTGTGGAAAACAAACTAGGAACGAACCCATTAACTTGGTCAATGCCGACAGATGAAGAATTCCCATTTTCATTTGATGCAGCAACATCTATTGTTCAGCGTGGAAAAATTGAGTTGTACGAACGTGAAGGAAGAGATACGCCTGAAGGAATGGTTATCGGTAGTGAAGGTCAAACGCTAACCGATTCGGGTGAAATTCTTGATGCGCTCGTATCTGGAGATGCAGCATTAGCGCCATTAGGTGGAATCGGTGAGGAATTAGCAGGTTACAAGGGCTATAACTTTGCGACGGTTGTTGAGATTCTATCATCAGCTCTCCAAGCAGGTCCTTTCTTAAGTGCACTATCAGGTGTAGCTGCAGATGGCAGCAAGAAGAAATTTCATTTAGGTCATTTCTTTATTGCGATTGATACCGAAGCATTTATGGGACGTGAAATATTCGAGGAAACAGCAGGTGAACTTTTAAGAGAATTGCGTGCTGCACGTAAAGTTCCAGGTGCCGATAGAATTTATACAGCGGGTGAAAAAGAGTACCTCGTTTGGCAGGAGCGCAAAGAAACAGGTTTACCCATTAATAAATCAGTACAGAAAGAATTTGTTAAAATTAGGGACGCAGCAGGTCTAACAGATTTTGTATTCCCATTTGAAGAGGAGGCATAATTCGTGACAGAAGAAACAGAAGCCTTGAGAAAGCATTATGAGTGGAATGGTAAAATTGAAGTGGGTAGTCGTGTAAAGCTTGAAACGAAAGCAGACTTAGCACTCGCGTATACACCAGGCGTAGCGGATGCTTGTATGAAAATTGCCGATGATCCAAATGAAGCCTACCAATTAACACGTAAAAATAACCTAGTTGGAGTTATTACTAATGGTACAGCGGTTCTAGGATTAGGAAATATCGGGCCACAAGCGTCAATGCCCGTAATGGAAGGGAAATGTATCTTATTCAAAAAATTTGCGGATATAGATGGTTTCCCGATTACAATTGAAGCAACGGAAGTGGATGAAGTTGTACGCACGATTAAACAAATTGCTGGAAGTTTTGGTGCCATCAACTTAGAAGATATTGCAGCACCAGAATGTTTCGAAATTGAGCGTCGCTTAATTGAGGAATTAGATATCCCTGTTTTCCATGATGATCAACACGGGACAGCTATTGTGGTTGGTGCTGGAGTTATCAATGCGTTGAGATTACAGAAGAAAGAGATAGCGGATGTAAAAATTGTGGTAAATGGTGCAGGAGCAGCAGGCATTTCAATTGCAAAACACCTTACCCACTTAGGTGCAAAACATATTGATCTCGTTGATCGTAATGGTATTATTCATTCTGGTTATCCAGGTATTACAGATGAACAAAAACGAGTTCTAGCGATTACAAATTTAACCAACAGAGAAGGCACGTTACAAGACGCCCTAACAGATGCAGATATTTTTGTGGGGGTATCCGCGCCTAATATTTTAACAGTGGATGACATTCGTTTGATGAAAAAAAGCCCAATTGTTTTTGCGATGGCGAATCCAAACCCTGAGATTTTACCGGATGTTGCAAAAGAGGCCGGTGTAGCGATTATGGGGACAGGTAGAAGTGATTTCCCAAATCAAATCAATAACGTATCAGCATTCCCGGGAATTTTTAGAGGCGCACTGGATGCGAATGCAACAACCATCAACGTAGAGATGCGTACCGCCGTTTCTTATGCGATTGCGGGATTAGTAGAAGATTCGGAACTAACCGAAAAATATATTATTCCCGATCCATTGGATGAACGAGTGGTACCAGCAGTAGCGAAGGCAGTAACGGAAGCTGCTATCGAAACGGATGTTATCCGTAAAAATTAATATAATGCATACACCCTTCTATCAGTTTTCAACCAGCTGATAGAAGGCTTTTTTCATTTTACTAAATATTTTTCACAAGATATGTTAAAAAAAGACGAGTTTCCTTTACAAAACTTGTATTTTTTATTATCATTATTAGTAATGAAAAGGTTTACATTTAAAAAGAGTTAAAATAAAGTTAACTTAAAATGAGCAGATAATTGAAAGCGAGGAAATGAAATGAATAAATATAAAATTGCGATTGTGAACTCAAGTAGTTTTGGAAAAATCTTCCCGGATCAGTTAGAAAGATTGGGAAAACTAGGAGAGGTAAACCGGTTAACCATCGATAGTGAAATTGGTGGAAAAGAACTAGCCGAAGCTCTTCATGGCTATAATGTCATTGTAGCCAGTGTAACACCGTTCTTTACAAGAGAGTTCTTTGAACATAAAGATGAAACACAATTAATTACACGCCACGGGATTGGCTATAACAATATCGATATCGAAGCGGCGAAAGAATATAACACGCTAGTTTCAATTGTGCCTCCGCTAATCGAAAGAGATGCGGTAGCTGAAAACAATATTACGAACTTACTAGCCGTTATGCGTCAAACCGTACCAGCTAATAACGCTGTTAAAGATGATAAATGGGAAAACAGAAACCACTTTGTTGGTCATGGGTTAAGCGGTAAAAAAGTAGGAGTAATTGGGATTGGGAACATCGGAAGTCGTGTAGTCGAAATCTTAAACTATGGGTTCCGTTGTCAGGTATTAGGTTATGATCCATACATAAGCGACCTTGAAATTGAACAATTTGGAGCTATTCCAACAGACTTAGATGATTTATTAGAAAATGCAGAAGTCATTTGCTTAAGTCCAAGTCTAAACGATGACAACTACCATATGCTTTCAACGGAAGAATTTAAAAAGATGCGAGATGATGTTTATATTTCAAACACGGCTCGTGGGGCTTTAATTGACGAAGAAGCAATGGTTCAAGCACTTAAAGATGGAAAAGTTGCTGGATTTGCAACAGACGTTTTAGAAGTTGAACCAGGACGAAAAGACCATCCATATTTAAATTTCGACAATGTTATTGTAACGCCTCATACTGCGGCTTATACGATGGAATGTCTAAAAGGAATGGGCGAAACTTGTGTAACAGACGTTGAGAATTTAGCTGTCGGTAAATTACCAAATCGACCTGTACAAGCAGTGAGTACGTTTATTAAATAGAAGTAATGGATAGTATTAGTAGACGTATTTCACAAGAATCAAGTAATTTAAAAGGGGTTGATTGAATGGAAACACTCAGTATATGGCAAAGTCTGTTTATTGCCGTTTGGATTGCACTGGTTGAAGGGCGAGCATTCGGTGGAATGACACTGACCTTACGCTTCTCACCATTGATGACCGGTTTAGTGATTGGTTTAGTCATGGGAGATGTTGGCCTAGCAATGGTTACGGCGACTATTCTACAATTAATTTACTTAGGCGTAAATTCGCCGGGGGCAGCAATGGCTCAAGAACCTGCGATTGGGACAACATTAGCGATACCGATTGTCTTGATGGGGAATCTTTCACCCGTTCAAGCCATTATCGTGGCTATTCCAGTTAGTATTTTAGGTGCTTATATCTACAAATATCGTTTCGTAGTGAATGATAAAATTGGGAAACGAACAGATGCTGCAATTGAAGAGTTGGATCATGCTGAAATTTCAAGAACCATTATTTTATATCCAATTATTGCGTCACTTATTTTATTTGTACCATTAATGTTTGTTTTATTACAATGGGTTGCGCCACTTATTGCCAGTCTATTAATGGGTCTGGAAGGCACGCATGCGATTCATGTGCTACAAGTGATCGTGAATGGGTTAATCGCGGTGGGCATTGCGACTCGAATTTATGTATTAGGGAAACAAGAATATTTACTGTTTTTCTTCTTAGCATACGTATTAAGCATTATGTTACAAAGCCTAAATATCACGATGATATCTTATGCAATTTTAGGGGCATTGCTAGCGGCGTTGTACCTATTAGCGTCGAAAAATGGCGCGGCTGTAGCAACAAGTGGCGGTTCAGATTTTGATGATGACGATGATGATTTTTAAAACACACGAAAGGAGTAGTTTATAATGGTTAAAGAAGAAACTGGGACAAGAGAACCAGAAAAATTAACGAAGAAAGATGCAGCGAAAGCTTATTATCGATGGTATTTCGCAAATGAAATCCCGCATTCAAATGAACGATTACTGGCCCCGTCATTGTTATGGGCTTTAAAACCTTCATTACGAAAGGTGCACAAAGATGACGACGGCTTAAAAGCAGCATATAAACGTACAATTGAATTCTTTAATACTCAACTAACTCTTGGTGGAGGAATCATCACGGGGACGTTGACGAATATGGAAGAAAAGCGAGCAAACGAAGAACATGCAGGTGGTCCAGTCATGATGTCAGATGATATGTTAAATATGACAAAGACTGGTTTGATGGGTGCATTAGCAGGAGTTGGAGATGCGATTGATTCGGGGACGATTCAATATATCTTCATCGCAATTGCGATCCCGTGGGCACTAGCAGGTTCAGCTTGGGGAGCATTGTTCCCATCCCTCGGTTTTGTTCTCTATCAATTGTTAATCGGACGCTATTTTGCGCATGCCGGTTTTACGCAAGGAAGAGAAGCAGCGAATATATTAAACGACGATAAAGTACAAAATATACTCTCACTGCTTTCAATTCTAGGAATGTTCATGATGGGGATTTTAGCTGGGAAGTACATTCCACTAGGGTTGAATCTCTCGTTTGAAATCTCAAATGAAGTCTTTGTCATGCAAGATTTCCTAGACAGTTTCATGCCAGGCCTATTACCAATAGTGGTCGTTATGGCAGTTTATTATTACTACGTTAAAAAAGGATTGAATGCCAATAAAGCTTCCTTATGGGTTGCGGTTATACTTGGTGCACTAGCGCTGGTTGGCATTTTATAATGAAGCTAGAAAAATAAAGGGGTGCTCGTTTTGGGACAAGTAAATTTAGCAAGAGTAGATGAAAGATTAATACATGGTCAAGTGATGACAACATTATCGAACCGCTCAGGTGTGAATTCGATTTTTGTAGTAGACGACGTTGTAGCTGGTGACCAATTTATGAAGGGTGTTTACAAAACAGCGGGAAGTCGTACGGGACACAAAACAATCGTTATGACGGCCGATAAATGTAAGCATTACTGGGATGAATTTGATTTTAAAAATTATAATGCCATCCTCATCGCGAAAACAGTCGACACATTTTACGAATTAGTGACGCATGGTGTGCCGATGCGAGAGTTAAACATTGGTGGGATGCCACAAAAAGATTCAGCAGCAAAAGCTATTTCAGGCAGTGTGCATTTGACAGAAGCGGATGTCGAAAAGCTTGTTGAAATGAAGAACGATTATGGTGTCGAAGATATTTATGTCCAAGCTACACCATCAGATACTAAAATTACATTAGACGATATTGTCGCAAAATTTAAATAAACTGTAGATAGGGAGATGCAAATGTTTGGAATCGTTGTAATTTCTCACGGGAAATTAAGTGAAGGACTTGTGGATGCATCCAACATGATTTTTGGGCCACAAGAAAGCATGCTAGCTTTAGCATTAAATCCAGATGATGAAGTTGAATTGTTGAAAGACAAAATTGTCGAGGCATACCATAAAGTGAATGCAGACAAAGGGGTACTAATTTTGACAGATTTAATGAGTGCAAGCCCATTCAATCAATCAACTTTAGCGATTCATGGGTTACCAGAAGCGGATCAGAATAAAATACATATTCTGACGGGAGTTAACTTACCAATGGTTATCGAAGCTATTAACCAAAATCTGATGCAAACAGATTTGGAAACAGCAATCGCAACCATTAAGGACTCTGCTAAAAATGGAATTGAAGATTGGTCAATAAAAGATATCCTTGTCGACGATGACGATGATGACTTTTAATTAAAAAATGATATTGAAGCCACTGACGATTTATTTCGTTAGTGGTTTTTTTGAACACTGTTTTATGGTAGATAGATTGCAACTATAATTATATATACGTTACTTCATTTTGATATCGTGCCACAGTAAAAATATATACGTTACTTCATTTTGATATTGTGCCACAGTAAAAATATATACGTTACCTTATTTTGATATTGTGTCACAGTAAAAGAATTTAATGGAACATTTCATTGAAATGATGTCATGCAACCTTAATTCTAATGGCTATATAGACAAATTATGACCCATGAGTATTCGCGAAAGGTGTGAGTTGACATTTCGTGTCTACAGGTGTAGACTTAGTGTAAGTTAATCATACAGGAGGTCAGTAAAAGATGAGTAAAGAACACAAGCACCAAGCAGATCATACACACAATCACCACGACCACGACCATCATAATGGTGACCACGACGAACATGGACATGGCGGGCATGACCATCACCACCATCATGGGAATTTTAAAGAACTATTTTTAAAGTCCTTACCGCTAGGTTTAATTATTATGATTTTATCACCAATGATGGGCATTGCTTTACCATTGCAGTTTACGTTTCCTTATTCGGATATTATCGTTACTGTTTTGGCAACAATTTTACTCTTTTACGGAGGGAAGCCATTTTATCAAGGGGCAGTAGATGAATTGAAACAAAAAGCACCAGGTATGATGGCACTGGTATCGATGGGGATTAGTGTCTCGTATTTATATAGTGTTTTTGCGGTCATTTCACGTTACACAACGAGTGAACATGTCATGGATTTTTACTTTGAATTTGCATCGTTGATCTTAATCATGCTCCTGGGACACTGGATTGAAATGAAAGCTGTTGGTGATGCCGGTGATGCTCAACAAGCGTTAGCGGAATTAATCCCAAAAGACGCCCAACTTGTTTCAGAAGATGACACGATTGAGACCGTAGCTGTTTCAGACTTAACGATTGGAGATGTGGTCCGTGTTCAAGCAGGAGAAAATATACCAGCGGATGGTGTTATTGTTCGAGGAGAGTCACGAGTTAACGAAGCGTTGCTGACTGGAGAATCGAAACCTGTACAGAAAAGTAAAGGGGACGAAGTAATCGGAGGTTCTACGAATAACGACGGTGCTTTGTTTATTGAAATTACGGAGACGGGAGATCAGTCTTTCATTTCACAAGTACAGACGTTAATTCGAGAAGCGCAGAATCAACCTTCTCGGGCAGAAGATATGGCGCAAAAAGTTGCAGGTTGGTTGTTCTATATTGCACTTGTCGCGGCGGTGATTGCTTTTGTTACATGGGTAGTACTCGGTGATTTGCCTACAGCCGTTACGTTCACGGTTACGACACTTGTGATTGCTTGTCCGCATGCTTTAGGATTAGCCATTCCATTAGTCGTTGCTCGAAGCACAAGCTTAGGGGCTAGTCACGGATTATTAGTAAAAGACCGTGAAGCGCTAGAGAAAGCAAACAATGCGGATATAATGATTCTAGATAAAACAGGAACATTAACGACAGGTGAATTTAAAGTCCTCGAAGTCGAAGCTTTAACGGATGACCATACAACTGAAGAGCTACTGGGATTAATGGCTGGAATCGAAGCAGGTTCAAGTCACCCAATCGCGCAGTCAATCATTCAATATGCTGAAGCAGAAGGGGTCAAGCCAACTGAATTTGATTCAATCAATGTCGTTTCAGGAGAAGGAATCGAAGGCCAAGTGGCTGACCAGCCATACAAACTGATTAGTTTAAAAGCATATGGAAAAGATTTGGAAATCGATGTTCAAAAAGGCGCGACGGTTAGTATTTTAGTCGAAGGGGAAACAGCGATCGGAACAGTTGCTTTAGGTGATGAAATGAAACCAAGTAGTGCTCACCTCATTAGCGTGCTGAAAGAATTAGGTATTGAACCGATGATGGCAACAGGTGATAACGAATTAGCTGCCCAAGGCGCAGCGGAAGAACTGAATATTGCCTATAAAGCAAATCAATCACCCGAAGATAAATATAAATTAGTCGAAGAATTAACGAATCAAGGTAAAACAGTCATCATGGTTGGTGACGGTGTAAACGATGCGCCATCACTCGCATTAGCGGATGTTGGTATCGCCGTTGGAGCCGGTACCCAAGTAGCTTTGGATTCAGCGGATGTTATTTTAACTCAATCGGATCCAGCTGATATTGAAGCTTTCTTAGAACTTGCGCAAAAGACATCGCGTAAAATGAAACAAAATTTGTGGTGGGGTGCAGGCTATAATTTCTTAGCCATACCACTTGCGGCGGGAATCCTTGCGCCAATTGGTTTCACACTATCACCCGCAATGGGCGCGATTTTAATGTCATTGAGTACGGTGATTGTTGCGATTAATGCAGTTGCTTTAAAGTTAGATGACGCTTAATAACGGAAGTGTAGTGACAACGTTATGTAAACACTTCCAATAGGTGCGGGTTTCAGCTACAATTGTATGCATAGTTAAGAAAATATTATAATAATAGAGGTTTGATAGATGCAGGACGATTATGAATAAATTCATAAGATAGATTACTTTAAATTGATAAGTCATTTTGTTAAAATCGACGCTAAGAATAATTGGTTCAAATGACAAACGATACTCAGTTCAAGAAAGAAGTTCAGGATCGTAAGAAAAATTATCAAGAAAAGAAAGTTGAGCTTATCTCTCGTCTATGTGCTGAAACCACTCCAAGTAAAAAGAAGAATGATAAACAAAAACAAACAAATAAAAAATAAAGGTGTGAATGAAATGGAATTTCTAAAAAAAGAAGGTCGTATTTATAAAGAAGACGACAACGGAGAAGAAATTGCAGTGATTACTTACGTTCCGGTAACGGATGATGTAGTGGATGCAAACCACACGTTTGTAGATCCATCACTACGTGGCCAAGGTATCGCTGAAAAATTAGTCGAAAGCCTTGTAGAAGAAATGGAAAAAGAGGGTAAGAAAATTAAGCCAGGCTGTCCTTATGTCGCGGCATTATTCGAGCGCAAGCCAGATAAATATGGCCACATCAATGCAGACGCATAATTAATTAATTAATTCAATCAGTAGCCAATGAGCAATGAATTATCCGCTCATTGGCTTTTTGCTTACTTTGAAAAGAGCTGTAATTAGTCTTATTCATTTTAAAATAGGTATAACTTAAAGCTAAATAATTATGGCGTTTTCATTAATCTGGAACTAATCCATTCTATACTCTCTTCAATAATGTCAAAATATGCCGAAAAATCAATCATATAGTTTTATTTCACACCAATCATGCTGTATATTGCATATAAAGCATGATTGGAACTCAAAAAATGATTCGAATACGATTCTCAAATGTCCTATAAGGAGGGCGAATACAATGGATACGATGAAGTGGTTGTCACGATATATACGTCCCTACTCAGGGCGCTGGTTTATCGCAAGTGTACTAACAATCCTGGTGGCCTTAATGAATATTTTGACACCGTATTTAAGTGGATTGATTGTTGACGTGGTGATTATAGGCGGGGCAGTCGATTGGCTGATTCCACTATTACTCGTCATGATTTCAGGTACTTTATTTCGAACGATTTTACGGTATATTTATCGCTATCAGTTTGAATTGATCAGTCAAGATGTGCTATTTCAAATAAGGGATAACTTATATCAAAAATTTCAGGAGTTAGATTTCAGTTTCTTCAACCATATGCGAACGGGAGATATTATGGCGCGTATGACAGGAGATACGGACTCTATCCGTCATAGTATTGCGTGGGTGTATTTCAACCTACTTGATAATGTTGTGTTGTTTATATCGGCACTTATTTTTATGGCGAGTGTTGAAAGTCGCTTAACATTCTCACTTCTAGCTGTCACGCCATTTATCGCACTGTTCACGGTTTTCTTATCAAGACGAGCAAACCAAGCCTTTTATGAAATTAGAGAAAGTTTTTCAAAACTGAACTCCATGGTCGAAGAAAATATTCGTGGAAACAAAGTTGTGAAAGCGTTTGGAACCGAACAGTATGAAAAAGAAAAGTTTGATCAAGTGAATGAACGATTCAAGGAAACAAATCTAAATTCAGCCACAATTTCAGCCAGATACTTGCCGTTAATTGAAACCTTTGCGGGATTCATGTCGGTTATCGCAGTTGGTTATGGTGGTTGGTTAGTCATAGCCGGTGAAATGTCAGTCGGAAACTTAGTAACGTTCACGGGATTGATTTGGATGATGATCTTACCGATGAGAAATATCGGGTCACATATGAATGATATACAAAACCTATTAGCCGGAACGGTTAAAATCCGTGAACTACTCGTTATTGAACCACAAATTCGAATCGATAGTGAAAAGAAAAAAGATAAAGTAGAAGGTAAAGTGGAATTTCAAAATGTATCCTTTAGTTTCCCAGATGAACCGGATTTTAAAGTGTTAGATAATATTTCATTTATAGCTGAACCCGGTGAGACAATCGGGATTTTAGGTGAAACAGGTTCCGGGAAGTCAACGTTAGTGAATTTAATTTCACGCTTCTTTGACCCCGTGGCTGGAAAAATTCTAATCGATGATGTGGATATTCGCGAGTGGTCCGTACTCGAC
>CAMYQS010000020.1 GCA_947296835.1 uncultured Atopostipes sp. | reverse complement strand
CTACCGTTCTCAGTATCCGAGGGAACGTTTCTGAAAATGGTATGAACCGTTACTTCAAACGCCATGGAGAAGGACAATACGACGTTGAAGACTTAATGACGCGTGGTAAAGAGCTATACCAATTTATCGTAGAGAAGGCCAAAGAGTATAACTTCGAATTAGAAGACGTCGTACTATTCGGCTTCTCAAACGGATCAAACATTGGGATCAACATGATGTTGCTAGAAGATTCGAAAATTAACAAAGGTATGCTATATGCACCAATGTATCCAGTTGATTTATCAGAAGGTCCAGACTTATCGGATGTAAAAGTTCTACTATCGATGGGTGAAAATGACCCAATCGTTCCTAAATATGAAAGTGATCGTGTGATTGATATTTTTGAATCACGTGGCGCGAAAGTAGACCAAGTTTGGGTAAACTCGCATGAAATTAACGAGAAAAACCTAATCGCAGGTAAACAATGGTTAGACGCGTTAAAATAATTTAAATAAAACAAATGAATCTCCAGTGTACAGATGGTGGAATGCCAACTTATACTGGAGATTTTTTGATAGAATTGTTGTCCAGTTTAATTTTGTTACATCGGATAAGATCGTCTGCTTTTATCGCATGTCCCCCCCAACATGCGACAGAGCCCCCCACTTTTGTCGCATGTTGTGCCAAAACAGGTCAAGACTCACCAGCAAAACGGGTTAGCTGTTTGGTGGTGGCTCTGACCCACCAGCAAAACGGTTTAGCTGTTTGGTGGGTGCTCTGACCCACCAGCAAAACGGTTTACCTGTTTGGTGAGTGCTCTGACCCACCAGCAAAAGTGAATTAGCTGGTGGGTAACCGGTCAAGGTCCACCTTCTATAATTTTGAGGACTCTCACACTTCTAATTAAAACAAAAAACGACAAGAACGATAAACCGTTCTTGCCGTACTCTCTTAAAATATTCGTAGTTTTTCTAGTTTTGCTTTGTTTTTAAGGTCAGCCAAGTCTTTTGAAATGGCTCTTGATGTTTTATATTCAAATTCCGAGTTATCCACCGCTACCGCAGTAACCGAGATAAGAGGAAAGTGTTCAACATCGCCATTCCGTGTTTGTGCAGTAATATAACCTTGTTGACGGTCTTCAGGACTATAAAATTTAAGAACTTCATTTTCAAATGTTTCGATTAAATGTTCGAATTGCTGCGGATGGATATGGTGATCGTACAAGACGATAAAGTCATCTCCACCAATGTGTCCCACGAATTGGTCGCTTGGGACAAGGTCTTCGATTAATTTCGCAAGCAGTTTAATAATTAAATCGCCTGTTTCAAATCCATAAACGTCATTATATGGCTTGAAGTTATCGATATCAAGATAGACCGCGCTGAAGTCTTGTTTCTTTTTCAACATGTGATTCAATCGATGTTCAATCGCAATGTTACCAGGTAAGCCTGTTAATGGGTTTTGCTGTTTAGCAGAAGATACTTCTAATTCCGTTACTTTTTGTAACATCCGCTTAATCGTCACACTTCCGTGGTATTGATCACCTTTCGTCACCACCACAAAGTCATATAGCTTATCCTGTGGTCGATCCATCGCAAGGTCCGCCACAACACTAATAGGCATGCGGTAATCAACCATCAAAAAATCCTGATCCATAATCTTTGAAATGGGTTTGTTTTGGTAAAGTGTGAAACCGTAGCGCCCACTTAATGTCAACGACATACTTTTCTTCGTCACAATCCCAATTGGTTTGCCGTCTTCTATAATCGTTAAACCATAACAGTCTACATCTCGGTTCATAATTTCATAAGCATCAATCGTCAGTGCATCTGATGAAATCGTTTGCGTTGGAAAAGATAACTGTTCAACTGGTATAGTCTGTGCGCGGTTACGTTCTTCTTGAATCATCATCGTACGAATATCTAAAATATCTTGGATTAATTTAGCTTCGAGTGGCTGAATTTTATGATGTGGTTTTTGAATATAATAGCCTTGAGCGTACTGAACGCCCATGCGCGTGATGGTCTCTAACTCCTCGTAAGTTTCGACACCTTCAGCAATCAGAGAAACATTCGCGACTTTCGAAAACTCAACCATCCCCTTAACAATTGCGCCTTGTAGAGAATGCTCCTGAATGTTACGGATTAATTTCATATCAATTTTAATATAGTTTGGGTTGAAGTCGGTAATCGCATTTAAGCCAGCATACTCTACACCCGCGTCATCAATGGCCAGGCTAAAATTGTCACTCTTATATTGACTTATGGTTGACTGGAAACCTTGCATGTCATCAATCATGCTTTGTTCTGTGACTTCAAAAATAATATTGCGTGGTGAGATACGAAACTCTCTCAAGAAAAACTCCGTCATTTCAGTGTGGAATTTCTCGTACTTCATCACATGCGAGCTGACATTCATAAACAACTTCTTGTTAAAAGGCGGCACTAAAAAGCTTCGTGCCGATTGAAGCGTTTTCATCCGGGCTAGTTGTTCTAATTCCCAGAGACGGTCATGCTCCTTCGCCAAAGAAAATACGTCCTCGATATTCTCAAAATCGTACTCGGAAGGGGTTCGACTCAATGCTTCATACCCCAAAACATCACCATTTTTTAAAGAGATGATTGGTTGAAATACAATACCAACTCTCTGTTCCTTAATAATTTGATCTAAAAGGCTAATTCGATTCTTCATTTTTCCCCTCACGATTCCCATAATTCAGTGTGGCATTTTCTACTCAGACGATCTTGTCTCTAATAATATCTTAATCATTCGTTATTTTGCTGGTCATTCGTATCAGCGAGCAACTTCAATCATCAACGTCGTGTATTGTACACTTTATCAGAAAACAATTCTCTAGACATTATACCATAAGAATACAAAAAGGGATAAACAAAATAGTGTAAAAGTGTAAATGTATAACTGTTTAAATTTGTTCATTTTATTCTAATAATGTGAATCTTCCAAAAACCGCTTAAAAGCCCATTGTGAAATGAAACCCAGTCCCAATAATGCTAGAAATAGGAGGAAGGGGTTTAAATCATAGTTTATTGTTACAACAGTAAAGCTCAAAATTAATAGTATTATAACGGTAAAGTAAGCAACTTTTTTTTCAAGTAAAAAACTCCTCTATATTTTATAGGAATAACATCAATGTTGGAACAGTAATGACAGATAGCACCGTGGAGACGAAAATCGTTTTTGAAGCTAATTGTTCATCTAAGCCATAACTATCGGCTAATAAAGCCGTGGTTGTTCCGGCAGGCATCGCGGTCATAATCGTTAACACACCTGCAATCGGTCCACTGATTCCAATAGCCCTACAAACCATTAGTACCGTTAGCGGAATCGCAATTAAACGAATAAAAGTAAAACGTAATACGCCTTTTTCAAATAGTGAGTTTAAATCGAGTGTTGCAATAATCGAACCAATCATAATAGCAGCTAATGGCGATACAGTCCCACTCAATTGACCCATGGTGCGATCAATAAACTGTGGCAGCGGAATTTGTAAAATCCCACGAATCAAACCTAAGATTAAGGCAATAATCGAAGGGTTACGGATTAACTTACCAAAGGCTGATTTCATATTGGTTGTCGCATCTGTAGAAAGTACCGAAATACCAACTGTCCACATAAAGATACGATGAGGGACTAAATAAATCGATGCATAAATCGTACCAATATCACCAAACATATCGGCAGATAGCGGTTGACCAGCGAATCCAACGTTATTCACGAGTGTAGCATAATGTAAAACACGCTTTTTCTTATCTTCAAAATCACGGAAAAAGACTGCACCTACAAAATAGGTCAGCGTATAAATAATAAAAGAAGCAATAAATACAATAAGTCCCGTTTTTAATAATTCAGTCGTTAAGTTTCTGAAGGAGTTAAACACCATTGCTGGCAAGAAAATATTTAACACCAAACTAATAAAATGCGGTCTGTTTTCGTCGGTAATCATTTTAGTTTTATAAGCAAAAACACCAATCATTAAATTCAATAAAAAGGTTAATTGCAAGTCGAGCATTTGAAAAAACTGATCCAATCGTATCATCCCATCTACTATAAATATATTTCAGAAAATAAGTCTTTTTACCCTCACTAAACATCAAGTTTACACTTGTTATCATAGCAAAATTCGCCCCTTCTAACAAATAGAGTCATCGAAACAAATCCGTTCAAATCAATGAAGTGAGATACAAATAATGGTATAATAGAAGAGCAAAATTTGAAATGGAGGGAAATTATGACAAAGCTGATTATTAATTCAGATGATTATGGATACAGCCGATCAGTGAATTATGCGGTCATCGATGCATATCAGGAAGGCATTTTAACATCGGCTTCTATGCTGACGAATACATCGAGTTTTGACCATGCGATCCAACTCGCGAAAGAGCATCCGAATCTAGGACTAGGAATTCACCTAAATATCACATCGCTGCAGCCTTTACGTAAGGACGTCCCTTCATTAGTGGATGAAATGGGGAACTTCTACCGACCCGATGCTTATCGAAAAGGGCATGTTATCGCAGATACTGACGACGTATACAAAGAGTGGAATACACAGATTAAACGTGTCATCGACGCGGGTCTTTACCCAAACCATCTAAACTGCCATCATAATGCGAGCTATTTCAATGACCATCACTTAGAGGTCTTTATGGATTTAGCAGACAAATACAAATTAGCAGTGCGTGGGAATTTTGAGTCAGACCGACCACATCGAGCACCTGAATATTTTGAACCCGCATTTGATACCGTTCATCTTTTAGAACATGGGGATGAAAAATTCTTCTTAGAGAATTTAATCCAGAAGATTAAAGAAAAAGAATCGGCTGAAATTAAATGCCACGTTGGCTACACTGACCAACTGTTGTATGAAACATCATCCTTTATAGAACCGCGCATTTATCAAACTCAGTTATTAATTGATTCACCATTCGCGGACCAACTTCGGACAGATAAAGAAATCGAATTAGTCACTTACGCAGACATTTAAACAGAAAAAACAAAGCATATTCTACATGGTAAAAAGTAGGGTATGTTTTTTTGCGACCATGAAATACAAACCCTAGATATCATGCGGAATGCAGCGAATTAAATAAGAATAAAAATAATAGCTTCGAGCATTGAATTCGTATGCGATTTCTAGTAAAGTTATACTAACTATGTGAAACATTTTTATGTTCCACAACTGACCACACGAGGAGAATAGATTATGAATCCAGAGCTTTTTCAAGCAACATTAGAAAAGGAGAACATTACGTTAAACGAACCACAAATGAAACAATTTGACCAATACCTAGAATTACTACAAGAATGGAACGAAAAAGTAAATTTAACAGCAATCACTGAAGAAGAAGAAGTGTACTTAAAGCACTTTTATGATTCAGCAACGTTAGCGCAGCAAATCGATTTTGTAGATAAAACGATTAAGTTATGTGATGTTGGTTCAGGAGCTGGTTTCCCGAGTATCCCATTAAAGATTATGTTCCCGAATATCGAAGTTACCATCGTTGATTCTCTGAAAAAACGAATTAACTTTTTACAATTATTAGTGGATGAGCTTGGACTAGAAAACGTGCATCTATTTCACGCACGTGCAGAGGACTTTGGTCAAGATAAAGCTCACCGTAACACCTATGACGTTGTGACGGCTCGAGCAGTGGCAAACTTAAGTGTATTAGCTGAGTTTTGTTTACCTATTACGAAAGTTGGCGGAACATTCGCAGCAATGAAAGGTTCAAAAGCTTCAGAAGAATTAAATGATTCGAAAAAAGCCATCAAGACATTAGGTGGAAAAACACAAGAAGTCGCATCATTTGAATTACCTCTTGATGCAGGTGAACGAAATATTATCTTAATTAAGAAAGATCGCAAAACACCGGGTAAGTACCCAAGAAAAGCTGGTACACCAAATAAAAACCCGTTATAAAACTAACCGATTATGAAATGGTCATCAAGTAGACAATGGAGGAAGAAGCATGGGTAGAGTTATTTCTGTCGCAAACCAAAAAGGTGGCGTTGGTAAAACAACGACTACAATTAATTTAGGTGCCTCTTTGGCATATGAAGGAAAAAAAGTATTACTAATCGATAGTGATGCGCAAGGGAACTCAACAAGTGGATTAGGTATCAGCAAAGGGGACATCACGGAAGATATCTATGATGTTCTAATTAACGATGCACCAATTAGTGAAGTCCTTGTACCATCAAGTCGTGAAAATATGGATGTTGTTCCAGCTTCAATTCAATTAGCAGGAGCAGAAGTTGAACTGTCAAACATGGATCATCGCGAAACAAGACTGAAAAAAGCAATCGAAGAAGTAAAAGACCAGTACGATTACATTTTAATCGACTGTCCACCTTCTTTAGGTCACTTAACCATTAATGCTTTTACAGCAAGTGATTCAGTTTTAATTCCAGTACAGTGTGAGTACTACGCTTTAGAAGGACTAAGTCAGTTATTAAACACGATTCGCTTAGTGCAAAAGCACTTTAATACAGACTTAAAAATTGAAGGAGTTCTCTTAACAATGTTAGACCGTCGTACAAACTTAGGGTACGAAGTGGTTGAAGAAGTTAAGAAGTACTTCCATGAAAAAGTATATGATACAATCATTCCGCGCAACGTCCGCTTATCTGAAGCGCCAAGTTACGGTTTGTCGATTATTGACTACGACAAGAGTTCCATTGGGGCTCAGAAGTATGAAGAACTAGCAAAGGAAGTGTTGGAACAAAATGAGCGCTAAAAAGAGAAAAGGTTTAGGCCAAGGAATTAATGCTTTATTTCCAGAAGAAGCCTTATTAGAAGAGGAATCTTTAAGTGGAGAAGAAAAAGTTGAAAGAATTCCTGTTTCTGAAATCCGACCAAACCCCTATCAACCGCGTCAGAATTTTGATCAAGAAGCTTTAGAGGAATTAGCAGAATCGATTCAACAAAACGGTGTCTTACAGCCAATTATTGTACGAAAGTCGAGCGCGAAAGGGTACGAATTAGTAGCCGGAGAACGTCGTCACCGTGCGTCTATTTTAGCTGGAATCGATACTATTCCAGCCATTATTCGTGAATTAAATGAAGAGTTCATGATTCGTTATGCGATTCTTGAAAACTTACAGCGTGAGGATTTGACGCCTCTAGAAGAAGCGGATGCTTATCAGTTGATGATGGAGAAACTAGGTTTGACGCAAGAAAAAGTAGCGGATGCTTTAGGTAAAAGCCGTTCACACGTAGCGAATCACTTACGTTTGCGTACACTACCGTCAGAAGTAAAACTTTTAATTAATGAAAGTAAACTATCGATGGGACAAGCTCGTACACTTCGTTCTTTAAACGATGAAAAAGAAGTGATTCGTTTAGCGAAGCGAGCAGTAGCTGAAAACTTAACGGTCCGTCAATTAGAAAAAATGGTTTCTGATATTAAAAACAAAGCAAACGAACCCAAAAAACCAAAAACACCGAAGAAGTCGCCATTTATCCGCGAATATGAGAATCAACTGATGGATAAATTCGGAACGGACGTTAAAATTAACGAACAAGGTGACAAAGGAAAGATTCAAATCGAATATACGTCTCAAAGTGACTTAAATCGCATATTGATTGATGTTTTAAGCATTGATTTAGACGCATAAAGTCGGTAGAATAAGGAACGGTGCTTAAAAGCACGCAATAAATTTGAGGAGGCACAAAGTTGGCTAATGTAAGTTATGATTTAAATGACGTTGTTGAAATGAAAAAACAACATCCTTGTGGTGAAAATCGCTGGGAAATTATTCGTCTCGGCGCAGATATACGCATCAAGTGTTTAGGTTGTGGTCAGCTAGTCATGATGCCGCGTCGCGAGTTTAATCGTAAAATCAAAAAAACAATCGAATCAACAGAAAATTAGAGACCACACGTTTGATGTGGGAAAGGTGAGTATTAAAATATGGCTTTAACAGCAGGTATTGTTGGATTACCAAACGTTGGTAAATCAACTTTATTCAACGCAATTACAAAAGCAGGGGTAGAAGCAGCAAACTACCCATTTGCGACAATTGACCCGAACGTAGGAGTAGTAGAGGTTCCTGACGAACGTCTAGAACGCCTATCTGAAATTGTAGACCCAGAACGTGTTGTTCCAACAACATTTGAGTTTACAGATATCGCTGGAATCGTAAAAGGAGCGAGTGAAGGTGAAGGACTAGGTAACAAATTCCTTGCAAACATTCGTGAAGTAGACGCGATCGTACACGTTGTACGTTGTTTCGTAGACGACAACATTATCCACGTTTCCAATAACGTGAGCCCAGCAGACGATATTGAAACCATTAACATTGAGCTTGTTTTAGCAGACTTAGATTCTGTGACAAAACGCTACGCTCGTGTTGAGAAACAATCTAGATCAGGAGACAAAGAATCCGTTGAAGAGTTTGAAATCCTTAAAAAAATCAAACCAGCATTGGAAGAAGGTATCCCTGTTCGTGCGCTAGAGTTTAGCGAAGAAGAAGAGAAGCTTGTTCGTAGCTTATTCTTACTAACAAGCAAGCCGGTATTATACGTTGCAAACGTAGCGGAAGACGATATGTCTGACCCAACAGCAAACGAACAATACCAAATTGTAAAAGCAATCGCGGATGCAGAAGGTGCAGAAGTTGTTGGAATTTCAGCAGGAATTGAAGAAGAATTATCTACACTAGACGACGAAGAACGTGATATGTTCCTAGAAGATTTAGGCGCAACTGAGCCTGGATTACATCGTCTAATCCGTCGTTCTTACGAATTATTAAACTTAGGTACGTATTTCACGGCTGGAGTTAAAGAAGTTCGTGCATGGACATTTATCAAAGGTATGCGCGCTCCTCAAGCAGCTGGCGTTATCCATACAGACTTTGAAAAAGGATTTATCCGTGCTGAAACAATTTCATATGCAGATTACGATGAGTACGATGGGGAAAAAGGTGCTAAAGAAGCTGGACGTATGCGTCAAGAAGGTAAGGATTATGTCGTACAAGATGGCGACGTAATGCTATTCCGTTTCAACGTTTAAGCTAACGAAAGGATTAACGATATGTCGAAGGATACAGGAAAAACAGAACCAAAAACGCTTGATGAAATTAAAACAGAAAATGAAGCGTTATATCAGCAATTAACAAATAAAAATCAAAACTACATGTTTCAATTAAATAGTCATCTAGAAAACTTAGACTATGACGAAACAAAAAAAGCACATGTCTTTAACAACATGTTCCATGAAATCATCGCAGGACAAGCTTCATCAATCCCAGCGCGTAAAATATACGGTAAGGTTACTGACCAAGTCGATAATATTTTAGGTAAAAAAGTGAGTATTAATGGAGAAGATGGCGAAAAATCACCTGACAAATTAATTTATTTAGATGGTGCATTACTAATGGGTGGATTATTCAACTTGATCAATGGTCTGGCAGCAATGCGTACGACTGAACTAGAAGCACAAGTTGGACTTCTACAAGTTATCTTTAACTTCGTACTGGGTGGTCTAGCGATTATGATCTTAACTCGTTACGTACCAAAAGCAGGCGAGAAAAAAGGCTTCCTGAAATATGGAGGAGCGACTGTAGTGGTTATTGTAGCATGGGTTACTTTAATGGCTCTATTACTAACAGTATTGAGACCACTTAACCCAATCCTACCAGCCCCACTTGTTCTAATTATTGGTGCTGCTGGAATAGCTGCGAAATTTTATTTCAAAAAGAAATTGGATATCAAAGGAACAATATTTTAAGTTCCTTAAAGCGACTTGTCTGAAAACAAGTCGCTTTTTCCTTTCTTAATTGTTATTTTCATTATACTATTATAGATAACAATGTTACCGAGAAGAATGGAGAGGATTAAATGTTAAAAGGTTATCCTTTAAGGGATTATACTTGGAAAGACTGGATACTGATGATTTTAACATCGGGATTAGCACTGCAATTTATCATTGCGTTTTTAGCAGCGATGATGGTGGATGTTGACCCCAACAATACAGAAGCCTTAATGGCACAAATGGCACGCATTTCGATTAATGCTGCGGTTTATGGCACACTGCTTAGTTTGCCACTATCCTTATGGGTGATCTACAGCCGTAAGATTCCAATTTTTAATCGAAAGAAATTGAGTAAGTCGGAGTGGTTTATTGTCCCGGGCTTAACGAAAAAAGACTGGTCCTTTTTAGCGAAATATATTCCGATTTCATTCATTATCTATACATCAGGGAATGTCATTATGACTTTAATTTTTGGTGAAACGGAAGCCGTAAACCAAGAAGCAATTGAATCAATGTTTGGTTTCATTCCAGTTTGGGTGCTGTTCCTTATGATTGTTATTGTCGCACCGATTGCAGAAGAAGTCTTGTTCAGAGGAATTATGCTATTTCCAGGAAAACAATTAGACACCACATGGGTAAGGGTCATCATTAGTGCTATATTATTTGGACTTATTCACTCACCGACAAATATCCCAGCTCTTTATTCGTACGTCGGCATGGGTGTCATATTCTCATACGCATCTAAGAAGACGCAGAGTGTTGAAGCCGCCATTGTCTATCATTTTTTAAATAATTTACTCGCCTTTTCCGCGATATTATCTCTATAAATTAAACGAGAACTTCCATTAGCCCCTTTGTGAAATGGAAGTTCTTTTTGTTTGCGCCAAATATAAGCCCACTGACCAAGGTTCGGTCAGTGGGTTCATTTCAGCTTAGAAAGGATTATAAATCCCTTCTAAGCATAGCTAGCTCAGAAGTCTATTCAGACTTCTCGCATACTGAGGTTGTGACTTGTTTTGTTTCGAACAACCTCAGCAAAGCGCAACTACGCTTCTGTCTTCGTCTTTCTCGGCTAACGCATACCATATTTGTAAGTTGCTAAAGCAACAACTATGGCCTCTCACCAATCAGCGAGTTTTCTTTACATTTATCGGTTTTCAATAAACTTTGTACCATGTTCGATTTCATGATTCAGTAAATCAATTTTTACATCGATCCCACCACTATATCCGGTCAGCTTTCCGTCTGTTCCCACCACTCGATGGCAAGGGCAAACAATACACAGCGGGTTACTGCCGACTGCACCACCAACGGCTTGAGAAGATTTGTGGTCTCGACCGATTTTCTCTGCAATCTCCAGATAGCTTGCGGTCTCCCCATAAGGGATTGTATACAGAGCTTCCCAAACTTCTTTTTGGAAAGGCGTTCCTGAGATATCAATTGGGAAATCAAATGTTGCACGATCCCCATTTAAGTATTCATAAAATTGGTCGCGGTACGGTTCAATTTCTTTCGCGTTCGAAATCAATTTACTGTTTGGATAATGTTTCACCTGAAAATCAACGACGTCCTGTAGGTTCGTCGTCACATGACTAACGTAGCAAAGTCCTCGGTCTGTGGCTACAATATAGCCCGTCCAGATATCGCTTACAATTCTTTCTAAGTAAAGATTCTCCATTGTTTCACCTCGCCTAGCTTCTTTCTCTTATTTTACCATAGATTGTTGCATTCACCGAAATATTGGTATACTGAATGGAAGAGAATATTAGGAGGAAAGCATGTGTGTTTAGTAACGTTTGTAAAGGATGCGCATCCGGAGTACCCATTGATTTTGTTGGCGAATCGCGATGAGTTATACGATCGGCCAGCAGCTCCGATTCATCGCTGGACCGAATATCCAACCGTCACAGCGGGAATGGATCTGAAAGAGTATGGGACTTGGCTTGGATATACGGATAATGGCCGCATTATTGTCGTGCTGAATCATCCATTTCAAGATTGGGAACCGGCTTTAGACCCCGCGCGTTCACGAGGGAAATTACTGAAAGACTATTTAACAAAAGATTTTACGCTTGATGATTTTGAAACGTACTTGCAAGAGAATCGAAAGGCATACAATGGCTACCATTTATTATATGGCACGTTTGATGACCTGCGCTATTACTCAAATATTGAGGATCAATTTCAGACATTCGGCAAAGGTTTATATTGCTTAGCGAATACGAATGATGATGTGAGTAATCACCGAGTGGATCGCTCGAGTGAAATGTTACAGCAATTTATCGATACCCAAACCGGTGAAATTAATTCCGAAGAACTGACTGCGTTTTTCACGGATAAAGAAGTTTCAGATAAGATGGAGAATTATCCCAAAATGTTAGACCGTGAAATGGCGATCAACAACTCGTCAATCTTTATCGAAGGAGCAGAGTTCGGAACAGTGGGTACGACAGCCTTGCTCGTTAAGAAGGATGGTACCGTTCATGTA
>CAMYQS010000019.1 GCA_947296835.1 uncultured Atopostipes sp. | reverse complement strand
AATAAAGAGAAGTCGGCAGGAAAATTATCAAACAAGGTATTGGCACGTTCCTTTGCACGTTGGTTTTTAACAGCAGAATTAAGTAACTCATTTGAACGACTACAAGCGTTAATGTTTGCGAATTCTATCATTCCTGCGTTAAACGAGTTATACGAGGATGATCCAGAAGAATTGAGTGCAGCTTATACCAGACACTTACAATTTTACAACTCTGAAGCTACATTTGGTTCATTGATTTTAGGAATTTCAATGTCAATGGAGGAAGAACGAGCGAACGGTGCTGAAATTAATGACGAGGCCATCACAGGGATTAAGACTGGTTTAATGGGACCGATGGCGGGTATTGGTGACACGCTAATTTGGGGAACGATTAAACCAATCATTCTTGGACTAGCTGTGAGCTTTGCGTTGCAAGGAAATGTATTAGGGGCTCTTATCCCATTTCTATTCCCATTAACGATTGTGCTTGTTGGGTACAATAATATGAAGTTAGGCTACCGTCTGGGTAGAGAATCGGTTACGAACTTAATGGCCGATGGGTCAATGAATCGTATTATTAATGCGGCAAGTATACTGGGATTATTTATGATGGGGGCTTTGTCTTCGGCCTATGTAAGAGTCAGTACTCCAGTTGTCTTTAATCTCGCCAATACGGATCCCATTGTCCTACAAGATATATTAAATAGTATCGTACCTGGATTATTACCATTAGTGGCGATATTTAGTATCTACTACTATTTCAAGAACAAAGAAACGAACTATACAAAGGTATTACTATTTATTATATTAATATCATTTGTAACAGCATTCTTTGGAATACTTGGATAGAAAATAATGAATAAATGAAAAAGAGAGTTTATCTCTCTTTTTCATTTTAAAGGAGAGACCTATGAAACGAGAAATCGATACTTATATTGAAGAACAACGAGAAGCGTTAGTCGATTTAAGTACAAAAATATATGAAAATCCTGAACTAGCATTTGAAGAATATTATGCTAGTGAGGTGTTAGTTGAATTTTTAGATGGTTATGGCTTTCAAACAACCAAACCATTTGGAGGATTAGATACAGCATTTGAAGCGACATATACCCATGGAGAAGGTGGGCCAGTTATAGGGGTCATGGCAGAATATGATGCGCTAGTTAATGGACATGCTTGTGGGCATAACATTATTGCAGCGTCTGGGGTTGGAGCTGGGATTGCGGTTAAGAAGATGTTAGAAGAGAATAATATCAATGGGACAATCAAGGTTATTGGAACGCCAGCGGAAGAAGAAGGTGGCGGTAAAATCATCATTTTAGATAATGGTGGGTTTGAAAATATTGATGCTGTTTTACTGCTGCATCCAACGACAGGTGTTTCTAAAGTGGCTGGAAAATGCCGTTCTTCTCATAATATTGATGTTACCTTCACGGGTGTAGTGAGTAGTGCCATTTCACGTCCTGAACGAGGTGTGAATGCCAGCGAAGCGGCAGTTCTCTTGCATCAAGTACTCGGTAGTGCGATGCGATACTTGCCTTCAGATGTGTTGATTATGCCATTTTTAACAGAGACGGATTATAAGAATGGGCTTTTACCCGAAATAGCAGAAGTCAAAATTACGATTACAGCGGACGAAGACGAGTCACTCGCTCGAGCAGTTGCGAGAGTACAAGAGATTGTAAAAGGTGTCTCGATGATTACAGAAGCTAAGTATGAACTGAAAGACTTAGGTGGTTATGCGGGAAGAGTCATCAATGAAACGGTTGGTAATTTATTACGCGATAACATGATCGCTTATGGCGAAGAAATCCAAGATGGCTTTATCGATGACAATGGCTTTGAAGATTTCGGAAACGTCAACCGAGTGATACCAGGTGCGATGGTTTATCCAACCTTAATGAAGGAAGAGAAGGTATCTAATCACACCCAACGATTCTTAGAGCTAGCGGATCCGAAACAAGCCGGAGATGTCATTACATTAGGAAGTAAAGTTATGGCCGCGACTGCGATGGATTTGATTACAAATCTAGACCTGATTGAAAAAGCGAAGAGCGAATTAGAGAAATAGAAGGTTAGTGGATATAAAATAGATGGTGTTGGTGGATGTGTGAGAATCTGCTGGCATCATTTTTTTGTATAATAGAAAATCTAAAATATTCAATTCCGTTAGAAGTATCTTTAGGGTTAACTCATGAATGCTTTCGTAGATGGGGAATTCATAATCAGTACAATTTAATTGTGATACTAATTTTTGTGAGTTTCTATTGGATTCATATTGATGATGTTTTTGGTGATTGTCTTTTAACTGCACAGGGATGATTTATTGTTTCTTATTTAAATTTAAAACCTCCAGTATATTTGAGTAAATCCAAGTTTACAAGAAGGTTAGACGTACCGAAAGATATCCAGCTATCTACCACTTGCGCTAGTACGAATGACTCTTCTCCTTATGGAGAAGAGAAAAATAATGACTTGGCACCGGAAAAGTTGCTGAACGAAGAACAAGAAACTCAAGAGATAGCAACAGCTGAACAAGAAGTTACTCAAACAACGAAAATAATTTATATAAACTTCATCATTTTACCAGTTAAATCATACTTTGATGATAACCACCGCTAAGCTACTTCACCTTGAGGTTTTAATGAGATACTTAATCGATCAATGTATATTAAGAGTTTTTCCTTAGAGAAGAATATCTGTATTAAAAAATAAATATATAATTTGATATTTTTAAAAAGATGTGTGATAATGTTTAACAAGGTAGCGGTTAGGATTTTAAGGAGGAAAGGTTTATGGCTTATGAAATGTTACTCGATGATTTTTTAGAAAAATTATCGGAAGCAGGTATTGATGTAAGTGAAATTCATATAGAAGAACCTGAAAATGTAGATGAGTATGTGGAAGATTCATTAGAAGAGAAGCAAAATTCATATATAACATTAAATAAAAAAACTAGCGAATCCTTAGAAGAAGGATTCGCTAGTTTTTTTATTTAATAATTTGATTAATTTCTAAACCTAACTCGGGATGGAATAAAAAGCGGCTGTTGCAGGTGTTTAAATCTATTGCAACTTGACTATTCATAGCTATTACTCTATCTGTAGGTTTTATATGGCCATTATCAGTTAACATCATAGCTGCTTGTACGCATAAATCAACACCATTACCAAAAAGATTTAGTGTTTGGTTAATAATTTTATATGGATTATCATTGTGGCCGGGAACAATAACAGGTGATAAAGGAAGTGTAGAGCTAGTTAAATGAATACCTTTATCCTTTAAAATTTTTTTATTCTCATTAGATAGTATTTCTGGGTAGGTTTCCTCAATTTCATCTTCTGCATTTCTTAAATAAATAGGCTCATTAGTAGGGAATGTTGTTACAAAAATTGAAACATCAGTATGCTCTAATTTTTGTGATAATTTAAGTACATTATCTATTCCTTTGGCAAAAATTGTAATATATTTAATGTTTTCTTCTTCGATATATTTAGACACTACATTAATTAGATCCTCAGTTGAATTAATATTATAATCTACTATCATTTTAGTAACCTCCTATTGTAATATATCCTTGTACATATCATTTTTATCTATATCCAAAATATGATGATGAGGATGATGCTGAAATTTTTCAAAAATATTTAAAGCCTTTAAGGAATCAAGTAGTTTCAAATTTAGATTGGTTTTTTCGGGATATGTTAAATGGTTACCCCATTTTTCTTCATTAGCATTTATATGATAGTGAGGATATTGTAAGTAGGGAAAATAATCAAACCTCACAAAATCTTCTTCAATCATATGGTGTTTTACTTCATATGTATATTTCTGTGTTGAAACGGTTGATTCAGTTTCAGCAGTCACTATTTCTTTTAAATTCACTACATAATCACTTGAAGAAAATGATTTAAACTTCTGATTTGTAATATCTAGTTTAACTTTAGCAATATATCTTTTGCCATTTCTCATCTTAGGGACAAGAGTTATACATTCTGTCCAATCCGCATTTTCCATACGGCCTGAGATAAACTTTATGCGTGCCTGAGCATATTCATCAATAGACTCATGAAAAATATGTTTATTTTGTAGAATCATTGTAAACCTCCTTTTGAAATAAATTTATATAAAATATCTAATCTACTATATACTTCAGTTGATTAGAAATACTATTCTTATTTTATCATCAATTTCTATAAATACAATTTTTTATAATTATAAGAAGATTATTAAAATTTATTTTTCCGACTTTTTTTTATTAATCTAGACGTATACACAAAGAATAGATAAGGTTTTAATCATAGAAGAAACTGGACTATTAAATAAATATAATCCATCAAGCTTCACATATTTGCAATGTTTTTTTGCCTGTTGACCTTCATTTCACCAAAAAGCTCTTAAATCTCTTGATCTAGGCATATAAAAACAGGGACGAGTTATTTACTCAATCTCTGTTTTATAATGTAATTACTTATTCTCAGTCAAATATCGATTCAAGAATTCTTTTGTTCGTTCATTTTCTGGATTGTTAATGATTTGATCGGTCGGGCCAGACTCCGCAATGACCCCTTTATCCATAAAGACCACACGACTTGACACGTCGCGCGCAAAGGCCATTTCATGCGTTACCACAATCATTGTTAGTCCTTCACGGGCTAGGGCAGTCATGGTATCTAGTACTTCTCCAACCATTTCAGGATCAAGCGCACTTGTCGGTTCATCGAAGAGTAAAACTTCAGGATTCATCGACAAAGCCCGCGCAATCGCAATACGTTGCTGTTGACCACCAGATAGCTGATCAGGGCGCGCATCACGGTAAGGTGCCATGCCAACTTTTTCAAGGTTCTCTAATGCGATTTTTTCAGCTTCTGCTTGTGAACGATCTAATATTTTAACTTGTCCCACCGTACAGTTCTTCAAAGCCGTCATATTCTTGAAGAGGTTAAACCCTTGAAAGACCATCCCAACTTTTGCGCGATATTTATTCTGATCATAAGATCGAGCTAAAATCGAATCACCATGGTAGAGAATGTCGCCACTAGTCGGAGTTTCTAATAAGTTCAGACAGCGAAGTAAAGTCGATTTACCCGAACCAGAAGATCCAATAATACTAATGACTTCTCCCGCTTCAACCTCAAAGTCGATATCTTTTAAGACTAAGTTATCCCCAAAGCGTTTTTCTAAATGCTGTACTTCTAAAATTGTTTTAGACATCTTATAGGCTCCCTCTCTCAACCGTTTTTGGCATCGTGCTTGATTCGTGAACCGTATACGAAGCCGATCCACTCATATAATTTTCAATTAAACGTAATAAGCGTGTTGTCACAAAAGTCATCACAAAGTAGATAATCGATGCGATTAAGAAACTTTGGAACGTCATGTAAGTTGATCCAGCCGCAGAACGCGTCACGAAGAATAGTTCTGTTACAGCGATCACGTTTAAAACAGATGTATCTTTAATATTAATCACAAATTCGTTTCCTAAAGCCGGTAGCGTGTTGCGGATAGCTTGCGGTAAAATAACCGTCGTCATGCTTTGGAAATGACTCATCCCAATAGCCTTTGCCGCTTCACTTTGACCCTTATCGATTCCCATAATTCCACCACGGAACACTTCTGAAATGTAAGCCCCTGTATTCACTGAAACAATCAGTAGAGCTGCGAAGAGAGGGGACATGTCGATATTAAAGAATAATTTTGAACCATAGAATATTAACATAGACTGTACCATCATCGGTGTACCACGGAAAATTTCAATGTAGACCATGATAAGTAAATCGAATAATTTATAAAAGAAATAAGAAATCGGGTTTCGTTTCTTGTCGACTGGAATTGAACGATAGATCGCAATACCTAAACCAATTGTTGAACCAATCACAGTTGAGATTAATGCGATGATTAATGTGTTGCGTGCACCGACTAAGAATTGAGAGCCATACATATCCCAAATCTCACGAACATCTCCCCAGAAACCAGTACTTTCTCCACGTTCATTTAACAGTACCATATCGTTCATCAATTGATCACGATCAGCTTGTGAAATGGTAGAGAGTGCTTGGTTTACTGGGTCTAATAAAGGTGAATCTTTTTGCATACCCACTGCGATCGATGTGTTAACTTGTCCAGTGTCAAAACCATTATTTTCATCGAACGTGATATACATTAAGTCACTGTTGGCAGCTGTAGCCGCCATTGCGCCAGGAGCCTCAGATACATAAGCATCCGATTTACCTGAAAGGACAGATGTGATCATCGCCGGGAATGAATCCATAGCGGTTTGTCTGTGAACGTTTGGAATCTGTTCGATTAAGTCATAATGGAACGTATTTAATTGAGCCGTGACACGTGCGCTGTCGAAATCACCGATTGAATTAGCGGCAGCGTAGTTAGAATCTTCACGAACGACTAAAACAATTTCTGAATTGTAATAAGCGTTAGAAAAGTCAATTTGGCGCTCGCGTTCAGGTGTCGGAGACATACCGGCAATAACAGCATCAATCATGCCAGATTCTAATGCGGGTGGAAGTCCATCCCAGTCCAGTTTAATAATTTCAAGAGTTAGATTTAATTCCTCAGCTAAACGTACAGCCATCTGAACGTCGTAACCATTCGCATACTCACCAGGTGAATTACTAATTTCAACCGCACCATTTGAAGAAGAAGTTTGTGACCAGTTGAATGGTGCATAGTTAGCTTCCATACCGACTTTTAGAGTACCAGGTTCTTCAAGTGCTTCATTGATTAGATTCTGATCGTACGACTCGTCTTGTGCGTTTATAGTGGACGTAAGGGGCGTGATTAGCGTAAAGATGAGTGCTAAAAAGCTAAGAGTCAGCCACCTCGTCCAAGTTTTATTTTTCATATGTTAATATCTCCTTTAAAACAATTATCTTATATCTTATATACAGGTTAAAAAGTGCAGAATTATCTGCACACAAGAGTATATATTACCATAGATTCGAGATAGTTTTAATAGGTTTTGAAGGTTTGTTTAATTGGGAGCGTTTTAATGTAGTCTGTAGGATTGAAGTTAAGTATCTGAAGTAGTAAGGATATAAATTTATACGAATAGGTACTAGGTTTTCAATTCATAAAAGGGATTTAAAAGATTTTGAACTTCTTTACTTTAAGAAAAACGGTTAATTAATGTTATTACTTTATAAATGATGTATAATTTAGTTGACTTAAATTATGAATGGAGGAAAGTTAGTGGATAAATATAAACTAAGTTCGAAAATCAATAAAGCAATCGTCGATGGTGTCCTTAAAGGATACTTAGAGTATTTAGAAGAGCGTAAAGTAAAAAAGGATGATATGAATGTCAGTGGAGCGTACGCATGGACTAGAGGGAATCATATTGACCATCAAATTTCGGAAATCGGCTTAGAGAATGGTTTGCGATTTAAGAATGAAAAAGCAGGGTACAGTTGGGAATATCTTGAGTTTTTATTAGAGGACAGTGGAGAACCTTTTATAATTATCGTTAAAAACTCACGGCCGATGGCTAAAAGTTTTAATGGTAATCCTGTTGGAAGTCCAAATAATTATTTAACAGAATATGCGCAAATTAATGAACCGATATTTGACGATGCCTCGGTACATTTTGAGGGAATGAATGAACAGATAGAGCTAGAGCTAAATAGCCCTGAAGAAATAAAAGCAGTTTCTACTAGAACTAGTTTACATGCAGAAGCAGGACATTCACGGTTCTATATCGTTACTTACAAAATAAATGAAGTGACAAAACAGATTGATTCCATTAAACTAACTTTACCCAACAGCACATCTATGCAATTAGTTCCGGTTGAAGATTTGACTTATTTAATAGAACTAAGTGAATATGAGATTACTACGGAAGACGTTGAACCAATCAAAGGAGAAGTAGACGCGGGATCTCTCTTCTCTGGAGACTTTAGTGAAATGTATGATATTCCTGATGAAGAAAAAGAAGCGAATGAATTGGATAATTAGTAATAGAGGATGTGTTTTCAATGTTTTTTGGAGAGAAACTACAAAATGTTAGAGAGTTACAAGGCCTCTCCAGGAAAGACCTTGCAACTAGAGTTGGAGTTACGGAACAGACAATTTGGCAATATGAAAATGACTATATAGAGCCTAAATTTGAAATAGTGAATAAGCTTAAAAAAATATTTAATGTTAAACCTCAATTTTTTTATTCAGAGACATTTGTTACAAATGTCTCTGACTTGAATCATATAGCGTACAGAGCTGATGATAGGCGATATAGAAAAAAAGCAAATATGGAAACAAAGTATATTGACTACGTAAATTATTTTATAAATACTTTCGAAGATAAGCTTAATGTGAAGGCTCCTAGAATTAATATATTAAGAGATAAAGTAGAAGAAATGTTTTATAGAGATTCTAAGGGGATTGAAAATATTGCATTAGCAGCGAGAGGATTTTTAGAAATATCTAGTAATAAAGAATTGTTGTATGAGATAGAGCTGGCTGGTGTAAATGTATTAGAAAAAAACATGGGAAATAATGTGGATGCATATAGTACATGGACAACGGAAAATAAGCCTTTTATTATTCTGGGTAGTGTTAGAAAATCTTCTGTACGAAGAAATTTTGATTTAGCTCATGAGCTTGGTCATCTCCTGCTTCATCGTAAGGTCGATATGGACAATCTATCAACTGATGAATATCGAAAAATTGAAAAAGAGGCAAATGATTTTGCTTCATATTTTTTATTGCCGAAGGACGAGTTTATCGAAGACTTTGCTTCTATTGAAAAGAAATCGAATCCAAATTCTTATATAGAATTAAAAATGAAGTACCATGTTTCAATAGCTGCCTTAGAGTACAGAGCTTATAAATTAGGCTTATTAACTTTTGAAGAGAATAGATATTTTTATGCTACATTAAATAAAGAAGACATGAGACAGATTGAACCATTAGATCGTGATATACCTATTATTAAACCGGGAAAAATTAGAGCGCTAGTCGATATTGTATTTAAAAATCATTTATTATTTTTAGATGATTTTTTAGCAGACTATTATATTGAACCTTTATTTTTAGAAGAGTTATTGGCTTTTGAACCAGGATTTTTTAACCAATATAAAGAAGAAACAAAACAAATATATTATGGATCTAATGTTATTGAATTGCCTAATCAATAGGTTTGTAACTTTTGGTGTCGATGGATGTATATAACATTTGTTGACACCATTTTTGTTTGGAAGAATACTAACTCTATTTAATTTATAATGAACACAAGTAGGATCTCAACTTTTCACTGCTGAGGTCCTACTTTATTTTATCTATTGAATTCTAGCTTTCATTTCACCTTAATTATTACCTTCATAACTAATCAGGTTGGTAAAGATTCTGTATCTGCCTGGCCTTAACAATCAATGAGATGCATGCGTTAGAAGAGTTGGACTTTAACATGATCATTACGTTTTCAAATCGAATCGCGATGTTGTTGGCAGAGATAGGGCGAGAGAGTATAAAGCTGAATTTCTATTTAACGACAGAGGATTTGGAGAAGTTATGCGCGTGCGGATTTGTGAAAGCAAACAGTGTACGGGTGTTAGCGGCGGAGATCGTGAATGATTTAGAGAAAAGAAAGACCAAGCAAGATAAGACAGCGTACTTAAAGACGACTTTCCCAAGTATACGATATGAGATTGAAGCAAGATTAAGAAAGTAAAAACCTTTAGATGAACTCGAGGCAAGTTGAGTTTGTTTAGAGGTTTTTCGTGTTTAACGGGGGATGGGCTACCCTAACGAGGAATACGTAGATAGACTAAAAAGGATTAAATAGCTATCATATCATTAACACAAAAATGTATTGGGATATGTTATAATGAAAACGATGCCATGGTCGTATCGTAATTGTGTTAGAGACTCATTTGCTAATATAACGGCATAAAATGTAATTTTTAGTTTAATAATACGAGGGGAAATTAATTTATGAATGAAATATATGTAAATATTTGAAGGTGTTAAAGTAATAGTAAAAGTGAGAAAATGAAATGTTAATAATAATTTTAGGAAGTGAAAAAATATGCTAATTGAGAAGTTAATGATTAAAAACTACAGGAAATTTGAAAAACTTTCGGTTGAATTTAATGATGATAATTTAATTGTATTGGCTGGCGCTAATAATACAGGTAAAACATCTTTAGTCTTATTGTTAAGGTCGTTATTCAACAATACAAAAATGGTTCGAGATGTAGATATTTCAATTGAAGTGCGGAATAAATATATTAAAGAGCTAACAGAATATATCGAAAGTAAATCTCCATCGGATGCAAATAAATTTGTTGAGCTTTTATTAGAGTACATGTCAAAAAAAGATAAAAATATTGAGGAAGAGTTTATTAGTAATAAAGTTTTAAACTATCCAATAAAAGCTCAATTAATCATCAGTTATGATGTGGATGAGCCTATTGGGATTTTTGCCGATTATTTAATGGATTTAGATGAAAACAATAGACAATTATATTTTGAATATTCCGTTGGTGTAAATAATGGTGCACTAAGAAACGGGTTAAATGAAATTAAAGAGAATTTATTTAAAAAATATAATGAAATACTAAATGCGGTAGGAAACAAGGCAGAGAAAATCAATCTGTTTGAAAGAGCATTCTTTAAAGAATTGAATAATTATTTAGAAAACAAGTATTATTATTGTGATCAGAACTTCAAATTAAGGAATGAAATACCAGGAAAAGATTTTAAATCTTTAATAAATTTTAAATATATTTCAGCTAGTAGAAAACTAGATGATGAAGAAGTTAAAGATAAGAGCATTACTAATTCTGTAATAGATATTAATGATCCATTAACTGATCACTCTGATTGGAAGGCAGAGTTTGATGACTTACGTAAAGCTATCAAAAAAGCTTTTGATGATAATCAAATTGAACAAAAGTTAGAAAGTAGCACATCTAAAGAATTAGATATCATCAAAAAGAGTTTAGATAGTGTGGCTGAAAATGAAATTGATGGAATGGAAGCAATGTTGTTATTGGAAGACAAAATAATATTAGATTTGATCAAGTCAGCTATTTCGATAAATTACACTTACCAAACGGATAATGGAAAAATAGTTTTAGGGGAAGAGTCACAAGGATTGGGGGTTAGTAACTTAATTTATATCACTTTAGAAATACAAAAGTTTATAAGAAAAGCTAAGACATCCAAAGACAAGGTAAATATATTTATTATCGAGGAACCCGAGAATCATATGCACGTGCAAATGCAAAAGATTTTTATAAGCTATTTGATGGATATTTTTTCCAAAGATACATTAGTTCAGTCTATGGTGACAACACATTCAACTGAAATAGTTAAAGAATGTAAGTTAGACTATATTAAAGTTATTAGACCCAGCTCTGTATTCAAGAATTATTTAGTTGATTTAAAGGAGTTCGTATTAAAACATTCTGAAGATAGAAATTTTTATGAAACACTCTTTAAATTGAATTTTTCCAATATTATATTTGCGGATTATGCAATATTATTTGAAGGAGACACCGAAAGGATGTATCTAGAGAGCTTGTTAACGAGAAGTGGAAAATATCCGGTACTAGCAAGGAAGTATATTGCGTACTGTCAAGTTGGTGGTGCTCACGCTAAAAAATATTTTCCGTTAATTGAAGAACTTAGAGTTAAAACATGTATATTTACTGATATAGATTATTCAAGGAGAGAAGATAAAGAACTTGGCGACGATAGAAATAAGGCGCTAAAAACAAAAAGTACAAACGCTACATTGAATTGTGTAGTAAAAAAAACAGATAAAGATGATGAGTCGATATTAGTTAGTGATATTTTAGAAAGAATTAGTGATAATCAAGAATTTAATAAAAATGAAGATTATCGTATTTTTACGCAGAATATAAAAGATGGTTATGCTAGAACATTAGAAGATACTTTGTTACGAGAATATATAAATAAAAATGTGAAAAACTTAAAGTTAAGATCAAAGATAAATAATGTGTTCCAAAAAATAGATAAGAAAAATTGGAAAAAGATTAGACAACAGTCTAAATTTGTTTTTTCTCTTCCTAATCCACAAAAAGCATCAATTAGGTATGTTACAGATAAAATTTCAAAATCAGACTTTATGTATTCGGTAATTATGAATGATTTACATACTAAAAGTATTCCAAATTATATAAATGAGGGACTGTCATGGCTTCAAAAACAATAAATAATCACTATATTAATGCTCCAGCAGGTAGTGGGAAAACATACTATATAAAAAACAAAATAAATACGATACTTTCTAAAAATCCAACTAGCAGAATTTTATGTATTACATATACTAATAGAGCGGCTAACGAAATGGAAAAAAGGATAGTATCAGAACAT
>CAMYQS010000018.1 GCA_947296835.1 uncultured Atopostipes sp. | reverse complement strand
GTAAAGAATTCTCCGTACTCTCTCCGCCGTTCATATAATACTGCGCGAGATATTGCTCGGGCTGCTCCAGGAAGTTCTCCAACATTTCATCATGATTGCCCTTCACGACAATTGCATCATATTCTTCCATTAGCTCATGAGCGCGTTCAAGTGTTGCTTTTGAATTTTCACCCCTGTCAGCCAAGTCTCCTAAAAAGATTAACTGTTGTTCTTCTGGCTTCCAATATTGTAGCAATTCATCCAACATTGTAATCTGTCCATGAACATCACCAACAACAAAAACTTTTTCTTTATTCATTGACTGATTCCTCCTTTCAATTTGTTTCTTATCCTATTTTATCATAGATTTGAGTTGGATTAAAAAGTGCGCCATTTAAAATGACTATTTAAATTCTTTTTTATGAAAAAAAGATCCTAGCGAGTGAAATGAACTCGATAGAATCTTTCGGTAATTATTCGTTTAAGTATTTAATTAAGTTCTTCTGCTTCACACCGTTCACACTCCAGATGACTGAAACGATTAACATCCATCCAATTAATAAAATGATTAATATAACGTTTGACGGTTCAAATAGGTTTTTAAAAAGTGGTCCATACTTTGTTTGACTTAAATAAAACACATTTAAAAGATAGACGGCTATTCCAGATGTGACAATATAAAATAAAAACTGTAGAAAAGTTTCGCGAATAATAATCGAATAAATATCTTTTCGTTTGAATCCCAAACTATAAAGAATAGCCATTTCACGATTTCGATTATTCAATTGCCCTTTGTTTAAAAATACGATGATGATTCCCACCACAAGTGCGATCACAATTGAACCAATGATTAGAATGGAAACGAGTCGATTATAAATATCGGATAATTCACCATGCTTTAATTCATACTGTGACGTTAATCGATAAGCGGGGTAAATTTCACCGAGTTCCGCACTTACTGCTTCAATATTTTCTGAGGAGTCGACACGCACTAACATCGACATGTGCCCTGTACCGTAAGCTGCTTCAAATTGTTCAAAGCTATCGATTAATTCTTTGTTAAATTCGGCGTCGCGTTCACTTGATGCAAGACTTTGTTTGAAGAAGGCGTAATCATCTTCAGTCACTTTGTAGACTGTAGGCTCAACATAACTTGTGTAAATCGGATATTCCGCATTTAAATTTTGTCGATAACCCGAATCGTAAACACCACTAACTGTATATTCTTTTTTTGCCTCGATATTGTCAAAGTCATGAACAGTTAAGGTGATTTCTTCTCCAATCAATTCTGCTGTATTATCCGTATCTAAATATAGAATGCCATAAATATCTGGTACTAAAATCTCATCTGTCTGTTCTGCTGGATAGACACCCTCTACAAGTTGAATATTATCCATATTATAATCCGTGATGAGATCAGTCGGCAGCACCATTTGTGTGAAATTGAATGCTAGCCAACTCTGTTGAGGGTTGTATTGAATAGATGGATTGAGCATCTCAAGATAATCCATTCGTGAGAGCCGCGTTTCATAAATCATCTGGTCCTTATCATAATGCGAATACCATCCATCCGAAAATAAATGTACGTCATCTACATGATTGATATTTTGAACCTTATCCACATCAGCTGTTGAAAAGGCTATTCGGTTACCATCCGTTGATGGCATAATCCCCTTTTCATTTAATTCATCCGTTAAATCTTCTTTCAAATTCGTGGTGGAAACTACAATGACACGATCACTCACCCCTTCGAAAAAATCTAGGAATGACTGTGTAGAGCTTGCTCGAAAACTACTAAATACTAGTATGAACAATGTCATTAAGAGAATAATCGGGATCGCTAATAATAGATTCTTCTGCTTCATACGATTCAACGTTTTCCATACATATTGGGTAACTTTCTTCTTTGTTTTTTCTTGTTGGGTCTCCTCTATCTGGCCGGTTTGTACTGGGAATGCATCTTTTAATACGGTCACCTTTTTGTCTTTCATTTCATAAAGAATGTCTGCCGCTTTTGCTAACTGCTCATCGTGCGTGATCATGAAAATGAGTATCCCTTTATTCCGCAAGCGATTCATATACGACATGATGTGTTCTGTTGTCATCGTGTCTAAATTCCCTGTCGGCTCATCCAGTAGCAAAATTTTGGGTTGTGAAATGACAGCCCGAGCGATAGCGACGCGTTGCTTTTGACCCCCACTTAATGTTGAAATGAGTTGATCCTTCAAGTCGACAATATCTAAATCTTGCAGGACTTCATTGATTTCGCTTTCCGTATAGTCGCCTGTTAAATAAAGATTATCGTAAACGGTGAAATGCTCCAACAACTTAAAGTCTTGAAAAACGATACGAATTCCATGTTCTCGAATCTCTGCCCATTCATCATTCGTGAAGTTCTTTGCCGGCTTTCCAAATAAGCGATAATCACCGGTAAAATCTTTGTCCAAGCCCATTAAAATATTGAATAATGTCGTCTTACCACTACCACTTTGACCTTTTAGGACATGAATTTTAGAGGGGTCTTCTAACTTTAAGGATACTTTGTCTAACACGAGATGCTCTTTGTAACTTTTACTTAAGTGATTTAACTGAATCATTCTGACCGCTCCTTTTCCCAGATAATTTCTTGTTCCGGATGATCGATTAAGTCACTGAGAAAGATACCTTTTGAGGTTCCTTCACCGGTATAAGGATCACCATAGATGACCGAGATTCGATTAATTTGTTTCAGGTTGTGTACACGCTCTAGGCTTAACTCGATTTTATCCACTTGTTTAAATGCTGGCCACTTATGAATAATTAAGTAAAGTGTCTCTTCAACAACTTCACTTTCTACCATCTCAAGCGCCTCAAAACGTTCAACATTCGCTTCAATTTGAATCGTAGTATCTTTACCTAGTTCGTCGTTGCTTGAGATTTCAATAGTTCGAATATCTTCGAATGAAACAATTTCAAGTTTATTTGTTTGATAGATAATCAATCCGATATAAATAAAAAACAGCATGAATAATGCTCCGATAAATAGGAATATTTTCTTTTTCACGACATTCTCCCCTTCTACAAATAGTTTACAAGGCGAATCTTAGTACTGGCTTTAGTCAATCTTAAGTTTGTCTTAATTTTGAACTAGAAGACTCTAGCTAAAGTAAGCACTTCCATATATACTTTAATAATATCGCTTTTTGAATAGGAGGATGAAAGGATTGACCAAGAAAATACTATTTACAGCTTTCATTATTAGTTTCTTACTAGTTGGTTGTGTGAATACCGATAACGACGCTGCAGTTTATAAAAATGAAATCAGTCAATTAACCGAAGAAGTCGCTGAACTTAAAACAGTCGTTACAGCACAGGAAGAAAAAATTAACTCGCTAGAGAACTTTTCATATTTAAACGATTTTACCGAAGAAGAATTAAAAGCTTATAATTTATTTGTAGAAGAATTTGATGTGACACACCTTAAAGATTATTCACCAGAAAAAATGGTCCTACTCTACTCTCACTCACTTGCGATAGGTGATGTCGATACTGTTTATGCGATTGCTTATGATGGTGGAACGTTACCTGATCTAGATAGTTTTAGAGAAAAATTTAACGCTATTGATTCGAATGTAAATGCCCATGATGTGGTTATGACTTATAGAAACTATGATTCGATTGAAGTACGTGAAGAACATTATACTGAAGATAGTGTTGGTGTTGAAATGACCGCTTCTATAGACGTTCATACATCGGTGATTGTTTATGAAGTAAAAAAAGAAAACGACCAGTGGAAGATTGTTATCCAACATTTATTTGAAGAAATTTAATAGCTGAATTAAAGATAGCATGCAGATTATTGTGTGCTATCTTTTTTTATTGTCTGGAATATTTCACGGAAATTAGTTTGGTGAAAGTATTCCACAGAAACAGAAAAAACCCACTATTAAGATTTCAAGAATCCGAATAGTGGGCTTATTTTAATTAAATTGAATGATTATTTTTTACGACGTTGTGTTAATGTTGCGTACATTTCATTCGTTTTTTCTTTTGTTAAGTTAAAGACTAGACCTACACCAACTAATTCAAGAATTGATGCAACTAACGGTACTGCCGTATACAGAAGACGGATGTTTCCAGAAACTTCTGGTGACTGAGTTGCTGCACCTACAACAAAACCAATCCAAGCTAATGAATATCCTGCTAATGTAGAAGCTATCGTTGAACCGATTTTTCTTGAGAATGTGTAGATTGAATATAGTGAACCATCACTACGGTAGTTAAATTTGTATTCATGGTAGTCTAGCGTATCACTTACTAAAGCCCAGATTAACATTGTAAAGATTGTTTGTCCGATGTTACCAATAATGAATAATACTACGAATAGATATGGGTTTTCGATTGGAACAATAAACAGGAAAGCTGCAATAATAGCATTAAATGCAACTGCTGCTAATAATGTTTTTTGTTTCCCAAACTTGTCAGATAGTCTTGGTACTAGTGGTAAACATACAAGTAAAACTGCCACTTGAGATAATTGAGTAATTGATTGTAGTTGCGGCATACGGTAATACTCTAAGAACATGATGGATCCTAGTTGCCCATTTGCTGTAATAAAGATTAATGAACCAATAGTTGCTAACATAACCCCGACTAATGGACGGTTTTTAAGGACATCTTTTAGAACTTTTGAGTATTCAAAGTCAACAACGTCTTCAGTTTTCTTCTCTTCAACAATACGTTCTTCTGTAAACTTCAGTAATCCTGTATAACTTAATAGTGAGAATAGTGCAAAGAAAATTGCGATAATAAAGAATGCTTTAGGAACAGCTTGTCCAGCATCATCCCAGATGAATAATGGAATGAGAGCTAAGAATCCAGCACCTACTAATGTTCCACCGATTGAACGAGCTCTGGATAACTTTGTACGTTCAATTGGGTCATCTGTAATAATGTTTGCCATAGCTCCAAAAGGCATTGATGTTCCGGTATACGAAACGCCGTATAAGACATAAGCAAAGACTACCCAAACGTGCTTAAGCGTTGAGTCCCATGCTGAAACGTCTGCAAAAGCGAATATTACAGATAAAGCTAATGGCCACATAGCAATCTTGATATATGGTTTAAATTTATCGCCACTCTTACCTAATTTCCAGCGGTCTGGCAATGAACCTAAAATCGGATCGTTAATCGCATCAAATAAACGAGCAAATAAGAATAAGTTACCCATAAACATTGGGCTAATTCCTAATACGTACGTAGCAAATGTTAGGAAGAATGCATCAATATATAAGTTTACAAAACTTCCCCCCATATCACCTAAGATATAACCTAATTCATCTTTAAAACTAAATGGTCTTTTTTCTTCTTTAGCATGTGTAACTTCAGCAACCGTTGTAGCATCTGAATACTCTGACATAATAATTTACCCCTTACTAATATATTTTTTGAATCGTTTCTTTCGCCCATTCTTTCATGCTCTCTGCATCGATTGGTTGTAATAATTTATCCTCAACTTGCTGATCAACAGCTTTGTAAAATGTTTCTAAATAATGTTCTTCCGACTGATATAATTCCGATAATTTATCTTTTGAAAAATATTCCATACTTCCGTTTACGTTACCGACTGTCTGGTTGACTTGGTCTGCCGTCGCACGAGCATTTGCATAGTAAGTCGCTAGTGGAACATCGATATATGGAGAGCGAACACCGCCAACACCATTCCCATGTTCATCTAAAACTGCGTTACCTTCTTCGTCTCGTTCGATTAATGAGCTTGCTGGTGGTAAAATACCATTCGCGGCCCATTGATGTAACATTTCTATCGCACTATTTATATAGTAAGCTAATTGAATATCATTAACAGTATAGTTATATTCACCATCTAAAATTTTAGGTGGGTGGTTCGTTTTAACGATTTCACTGTTATTTGGAATCAACGGTGAAGCTGGATCAGTATGTGGGGCTGAAGCAACTTCATAATGACGTGTGTTGTCTTCTGGTTTTTCTTCGACTAATGCTTCAGTACTCGTTTTAAATGCACCAAATAGTTCGATATCACCATGTGCCGATAAGAAAATCATCGGGACATTTAATGGTCGATGTTTTTGTAGACGAGTCGCAAACGGTTTGTTTTCGCCTTCTATTTGGTTAAGTGCACGCATAACACCTGCTCCAACGGCATTTAAGTACCCATCAAATAGTGGCTTAGCTTCACTATCTACTAAATATTGATCAAAGTAATAAGTGTACGTATTTAAATACATACCGGATTGTGATTGTCCGGTTAAGTATAAATAGTCAACAGGATAATCGGCTAAAAATGGTGCGTTGTTTTTTCTAACAAGTGTTCCTAACTGGCTTAAGATATCCCATACTAGACCTTCTTCTGTTCCTGGGATGGACATGTTTGCGTTAACTGCTGACGGTTGTGGTGCTGGTTCTGCTGCAGACCAATTTAGTGTGTGGTAGCGCTCAAAATCAAAGTTTTTTAATGATAAAACGTTAATTGGTTTTGCAGTAACCCCAATATAAATATCACCATTGTTCATGTAATAGTCATAACTACGGCGCCAGATATCCTCGATATCATAACCATTTGATGCGTTGTAAATATCGATAAATACTCGTCCACTAAATTTTCTTGCATCACTAGGCTTACGAACAAAAATACGATTCTTGTAAGCTTGGTCTACGTGTTTGATCTTCATTTCATCATCGATTTCTTCATAAACATTCGCGGTTCCTGATACAAAATATTCTTCTTCAACGTAACCGTAAGCTGCAATGTCCAGTGGCTCGCGCGCATAATCCATTGCTGAGAATGGATGACTTGTTTCAGTAACAGCGATTGGTCCTTCAACGACAACTTCCGCTTCGATTGCGTTTCTTACAACAGTTTCTAAATCTTTTAGCATGTTGATCTCCTTTCGATTTACTTATTCAAAACTTTTCTAATTTGCGTGTAATTAACTAATTGAATGCCTTCGTTTTCTAAAAAGGCTTTCATTTCCTTTTTGCGAAATACTTCAAAATCTCCTATACGCCCATCTGTATAACGATCAAGTGCTCTTGTTTCAGGCGTATCTTTAATCGGGTGAAATGCGAAATGAACAAGTTTACCTGGTTTAACGGACTTCAGAATTTGTTTGGCTAATTCAAAGCGTTCATCAATATCATACGTATGCTCTACTGGTAAACCTGAAATACTATCTACTAATGGGAAATTCATTTCATCTAGTTCTGCTAATCTTTCAAAGTTTAGTTCTGGCACCATCGAGCGAATGATTTCTGCGTCTTCTTTTGGATTGAATAAAACCGGCATAATATTGAACTTATCAAAAACGCTTACATAGGATTCCATGAATTTTTTATTCCACAACGTTCCGGTATGGGTATCCACGTGGGATACGTCTAAGCCTAAGTCTAACGCAAGTTGGATTTGTGCATCTAATTCTTTTTCAAGGTAAGCAGGATCTGCGGTTTCTTGAACTAATTGTTTATCTTCAATCATGAATCCATCTTCACCAATAAAACCGGAAGCTTTATCCGTCGTTGAAAGTGGACGCCATTTATATGTTTTATATTCACCATTAAATGCAGCGTGCACACCTAAATCCCAGTGCTTATTTTCTTTTGCTTGCTTTACAACTTCTGGAAGCCATGAAGTGTGTGTCATGACCGAACCACTTGAAATTGTTCCTAAGTCCATTAGTTCTGCGTAAGCTTCAATTGATGAATGGTTTAAACCAACATCATCTGCGTGAATAATTATTGTCTTATCATCTTTTGAGTAGCCTAATTCTTTTAAAATTGGATTTAAGCTCATTCCATCACTCCTATTTTCATCTTGGAAATGCTTTCAACAACAATATACCAAACTGTAAACGTTATCATTTTCAAAAAAATGACCTCTTTGTTATAAAATAATGATGTATTCATTTTTAAAATAGAAAAAAAGAGCAATGCTTTTACACATTACTCTTTTGAAATGGCTTATGAAACACTAACATTGCTTCTGATAATCTGTTGGTGTCATGTTATAAATCTCTCTAAAAACAGTACTGAAATATTGCACACTATTAAATCCTGTCATAATAGCGATATCCGTCACCGTTAAACGGGAATGCTTTAACAAGTCTTCTGCTTCATCCAGTCGACTCTTCTTAATTAATTCGTTTACGGTCGATCCTGTTTCTTTTTTAAACGTACGCATCAGGTGCTCTTTAGTTACATAAAATTCATCCGCTATCGCCTGCATACTCAATTCATTCATAAAGTTATTCGCAATATAAAGTTTCACTTTTTCTGATAAGGGCATTTCTTCTACTAAGTCATAGCGGTTTTTAGGGGAACTATAATTCTCGATCATCTGCAAATGAAGCGTGTCTAATTCTTTAACGGAATCTACTGTCTCAATTAAAATTGCATACTTTTCTGACATATAATGGGATAAAACAGGGTCTAACCCACCAAATTCCGCCATTAATGCATACATTGAGTTGTGCGAAAGCATAAAGTTTTTCTGCGAACGCAATTTATTTCCTTCAACACGGCTTAAAATATCGATTGGATCCTCTTTATCTAGATATATATTGGCTTTTTCAAATACTTTTTTTGTTGTTTCCATATCGGCATCACGAATCGCAAAAAGCATCTTTTTTCTAAAAGCATGACTTTCCGCTATGATTTTTGATTTTTGTGGATTCGTTTCTAACTTCATAATTTCTTCTGAAATATTTGACATCTTTCTTCCCCATTTCATCAAATATATATCATCTTCCTTATTACAATAGGTTCTTTCTTTTCTAAGAATACCATAAAAAAATCAGAATTATAATGAGAACTGCATTTTGTGGAACTTTCAGTAAAATAAAACTCCCCTTAGTGTGATAGAGCTCTAAGAGGAGTTGTAAAAATTAGTTATTTAATTCTACTTTAAATGGCTGACCAAATGGTTCAAATTCTGCTGTTCCTCCCTGTTTTTCCGGCCAATCGAAAAGGTAGAATTGTAAGTCTAAATATTCTGCATCGACCAGTTCTTGAGTTGTTATTTCAGACATCTCATCTGTTAATGAGAATGAATATTTTCTATAATCGTCAGATTCCATCCTATTCGTTGCTTCAAACAAGACATTACGACCTTTTTCGTCCGTTCCTCTAATTTCCATCATTTGAAAATCAACACTCATAACGTCCTCATCATCTGAAAAAATTTCGATGAAATTCAGTACCGGATTTATATACATCTTCTCGATGGTATACTCATAATCGTCTTGTGCAATCGTTGTTTGAATGTTATAAATATCCGTATATTTATTCAACTCTTCTCGTGTGGTCTCGGCAGAGAATGTGGCAGCACCTTCGATGAGTAGCTGTTCCTCACTTGTCTCACCTGGTCGATAATAGCGAATGTTTTCAAAGTGAATAGCTACACTGACCATATCTTCTTCCGATAACTCTTCATCTAATGGAACCGTGTACACAACGCTATTAATATTTTCTTCTTTATCGTAAGCAATTCCCCATGACGTTACCAAGTCTGTATTTAATGTTTTACCATTTATTTGAATCTCCAATTCCTCAAATCCCTTGAAATGTTCATCTTGAACTGGGGCATCCATATCTACAAGTAAATTAAAAACGATTCGATGATCAAATGCGACTAAGTCTTGAATACTAACTTCCGCATTCCCAATATACGCTGTCTGATTAAACGAAAGCGCGCCTGGTGTCTCAGTGTTCGTATTTCCTAAAGCACTATTTAGACTATAGCGAATATTCTCAATAATCGAGACCGCTGTTGCTTGTACTTGCTGTCCGACGCTTGTTTGACTACCTGCGATTAAGAGTAACACTGCTGCCGCTACCGCAATCCATGTTTTATTTTGTCTTTTTGGTTTCGATAGAGTCTTCTCAGATTTGAAGGTTTCAAATACTTTATCTTTCTCTTCATCTGACAATTCAGTTTCTTCATATTCAGTGTGGTCGATTTCCATATCATTCAGCATCCTGAAAATATTATCTTCTTTTGTCATGTGCTTCTCCTCCTTCTCTATCAAAAAAGTCTCTGATTTTCTTTTTACCGCGTGAAATACGACTATATAACGCACCTGGCGTTAACTTGTTTCTTTCTGCGATTGTTTCAGTATCCTCTATAGAAGTAAAATATTCTTTGAATAACTTTTTATCTTGATCCGTCAGTGGTTGTAGTAATCGATTCAATTCGATTTCCCACAATTCTTTTTCAAAAACGTTATCTGTATGAGCATAAGACTTTTCGTGTTTATCTTCATCCCACGAAATATTATGTATTTCTACTTGGTGTTTCTTTAAATAATTAATCGCTCGATATTTTGCGATAACACATATCCAATTTTTGAAACTTGATTTTGTTTCATCATATTTATCTATATTATTCCAAATGGCTAGTAAGACATCGTTCAGACACTCTTCGTGGTATTCAGGTAGATATGCTAAAGTCTTTTGGATAATCGATTTCAACAAGCCTCCATATTGACCAATCAGCTGCTTAAGTCCATCTTCATTTCTGTTCTCAATTTGTCGAATCATCCATCTATCTTCATCAAACATTTTCTCCCTCCATTTCTTGCTTCACCTATATATACAAGAATCATTACCCATTTCTGTCAAATATGCAAAACTTTTTTTCTGAAATGAGTATTTATTAAGTGGATGACTTAGAACAGAAGTACTCACAGTTTCGTTTCATACACATTAAAAAGAGCCTACAGCGAATTTCGCTATAGACTCTTCTAATGGTATCGTTAGATCACTTCTGCAGAACGGGCGCTTTGCATCTGGTGATACAGTCCTTCTTTACGCATAAGCTGCTCGTGATTTCCTTGTTCAACAACTTGTCCGTCTTGCATGACTAAGATTAAATCTGAATCTTGGATCGTTGATAGACGGTGGGCAATAATGAAACTTGTACGTCCTTCCATCAATTTATGGAACGCTTCTTGAATCAAGATTTCAGTTCGGGTATCAATTGAGGATGTCGCTTCATCTAAAATAAGAACATTCGGAATTGATATAAAGATTCGCGCAATGGATAAGAGCTGCTGCTCCCCTTTGGATAAGGTTAAACCACCATCATTTAAATCCGTGTCGTACCCATTCGGCAAGGCTTCAATAAACTTATGAGCATGGGCTGATTTCGCCGCACGAATCACTTCTTCGCGGCTCGCGTTTGGGAAACCGTAAGCAATGTTTTCGTGTACGGTTCCTGATTTCAGCCAGACATCTTGTAGTACCATTCCAAGCTGTTCGCGTAATGACGAGCGCGTGTAGTTCGTAATCGGCTCACCATCTAAGGTAATGTGTCCTTGATCGGTTTCATAGAAACGCATAATCAAGTTAATCATCGTCGATTTACCTGCTCCAGTTGGTCCGACTATCGCCACTTTCATACCGGGTTCTACTGTTACATTTAGGTCTTGAATCAATTCCGTATTAGGGGTGTACGAGAAGTCTACATCTTCAAAAGTCACTTCGCCCTTTATTTCACCATGAATGTATTCTTTTGTTCCTGTTTCTTCTTCACTCGGTCTGTCTAAAATTTCAAACAGACGATTCGCCGAAGCTAGCGCACTTTGAAGTTCAGCCAGCACGTTTGAGATATCGTTAAACGGCTTCGTGTACTCACGTGCGTAGTTTAGGAATACAGTCAAACCACCAACAGTCAGACCGTTATTGATAATCAGAACAGCCCCCATGTAAGTCACACCCGCATAAATTAATGCGTTAATAAAGCGTGTCGTTGGGTTAACCGTCGATGAAATAAAGGTTGCTTTTTCAGAATAACGACTGTAGTTTTCATTCAATTCAACAAATTGATCCTGCTTTTCTTCGTGAATATTAAATAACGTAATGATTTCATTTTGCGTCACACTCTCTTCAACAATTTCAGAAAGTTCTCCACGCAAACGCACACTCATCGTGAATTCTTCGTAACTCTTCTTCGCGACATATTGTGAAACGAGCAACGATAGTGGCGTTAGGACCGCAACCACAGCCATCATAACCGGGTTGATTCGGAACATCATCACAAGAGTGAATAAAATCGCTAAGACACCAATTAAGAATTGTTGGAAAACAAGTAGTAATCCATCGTTCAATTGTTCTGTATCGGTTGTTAAGCGGCTGACTAAATCACCGGTACCACGCTGGTCAATATAGCTAAGCGGCATCGAATGAATTTTATCTAGTGCTTGCTGTCGTAATTCTTGCGTCAATTCATAAGCAATTTTTTGATAAATAACCGGTAAAATCCATTGCACAATTGTGTTAACAATAACAACGACAATCATTTGTATCAGGACAGCTTGTAAAATATCAAACTCAACAGCACCTGCGCCAACAATAGCGTCTACTGCTCGACCAATTAAGATTGGTAGATAAACAGTTAGACTAACTTGGACAATGGATAAAACGAAAATAAGAACCAGTAATAATTTGTGATTCATCATCAGATGGGCTAAACGCTGCAGTGTTGCTTTTCTTTTCTCTTGCATTTATTCCACCTCCTTGACAAGCTGTGACTCATAAATTTCTTTATAAATTTTATTTGTTTCTAGTAACCCATCATG